>JAGQXH010000005.1 GCA_020436695.1 Lewinella sp.
CGACGCACGGACGCACTTTATTGGGTCAGTTGTTTTCCGGAGTCGCTTTATCAGGTAGAGAATGCCAAAAGGCAAAAGGCCCGTGAGGAAAATAAGGCTAATGTGTTGTCTGGTATACCTGATATGCTCAGTAAAACCATATTAACTGGTCTGGATAGTAAGCCCGGAGAAGGAATTAAAGATATCGGCCTTAGTGCCGGCTATTACGATGAAAAAAACAATTTCATCACTTCCGCGATTACGGCATTTGATAGTGAACAGTTAAAAGAACAGGGCTTGAGGTTTACGGATGAGAATGAGGAACTCAAAGAGGAGTCTTTGACTAAAATGGAGAAAGAAAATGCCCCGGGTAGAGTGCTCAGGATCTCCCGGCTATCTATCGGCGACATCAAAAAACCAACCTCAGTAGGCGGGCCAAACGATAAGCCGACTCATTTTCTTGACCCGGAAGATATTGTAGTTCCAGGTGCTTAATTCCAGCCACTTGTGTAGCTTATGAAAATCATCTTGCTTTTAGTTGCTTATTTGTGGGTCCCCTGCTGGTTATTTGGTGGTGATATTGAACTGGAAATTGACGAGTTCAATACTTTGGCAAGGACCTTATATGGAAACAATGACATTGATGCTGCGATCCGGGTCTCCCAGAAAGCATATCATATGGCGGATTCCATTGGGTACCTCAATGGGATGAGTAAGAGCGGCATCTTTCTGGGTATTTTGTTTACGACCGTCAACAGATTTACCGAAGCGGAGCAGTATTTCTTACAGACAATAGATGTCCGAAGGAAAATGGGTTATGAAGCCGGGATCGCTTATATATACGATAACCTTTGCTGGATGAAGAAGGAAGCAGGTGACTATTTAGAAGCCATCAAATACGGGTTTCTGGGTTTAGACCTGCTGAAGACTTTAGGAAAGGAAAAAGAAGAACCCACTCTTTTTTTAAATCTGGCTATTGCCCACCAATTCAATCGGGATACTGCCGATGCGCTGAATTATTATCAGGAGGCGCTTGAGGTTGCTGCAGCCTTGCCAGACAGTGTCAACCTTTGTCGTATATATTATAATCTGGGCAATTTTCATCGCGAATTAATAAACTTCGATTCAGCAAAGACCTATTTGGAAAAGGCACTGGGGTACGCTAAAGAAGTGCACTACAGCTTAATAGAAGCAGCCGTGTACGATGTACTGGCAGTGATTAGTACAGAAGAAGAAAATTACGAAAAGGCCCTGTCGTTATTTTCCCAAAGTATCGCGATCAACCAAGAGCTTGACGATAAGCTGAGGCTTTTTCACAACTACTTATACATTTCCAAATTGTACTCCAAACATGGAGATTTTCGCACCGCTTTACTGTATTGTGATACGGCCAGTCAAAAGCTGCTGATGACCCAAAGAAAGGAAGAAAAAGAATTGCTCAACCGGGAATACAGTGTGGTCTACGCCGGATTGAATGATTTTAGTAAAGCCTATGAATATCTGAATACAGCGGAGGGTATTAAAGACTCGATCTTCGACGAGGAAAAGAACAGAAGTATATTCAAGCTGCAAAAAAATATTGCGGAGAAGGAAAAGGTTGAAGCGGAAAATAAGTTTCATGTCAAGGAAAGAGAGAACGAACGCCTGATTGGAGGGATTAGTTTCCTGGCACTTTTTTCGGCCTTCGGGCTGTATTTTTTAAACCAAAGAAGATTAAAGAACAAGAAAGACCTGGAAGATTACAAGGCCGAGCAGGATAGAATTATTGATCGCCGGATCTTTGAAGAGGATATCCGGGTGCGGAAAGAATTTTCAACCAATTTGCACAATCATGTATCTACACCGCTTACGCATGTCAAGCGGTTTATAGAGCCTATCTATCAGCAATTCTCTTTCGATAAAAAAGTACAGACAAGTTTAATGCAGGCTATGCAGATCATCGATCGAACGCATGTGATTTCCCGGGACATCGCATACAAGCTTAAACCCGAAAAAATCGATTGGGTGGAAAGGATCAAATTAAGCCTGAATGCTTTGGAAAGGAAAGAAGATATCAATGCGGATTTCCAGGTGTCTAATTTGGACGAAAAACACTTCAACAGGCATAAAGGGGAACAGATCAGTTCGGTGATCTGCAATCTATTAAGTAATGCCGACCGGCATTCGGAAGCAACCAAGGTGGAAGTCCGTATTGACCAGGATAAACACTTCTTAAAGTTACTGGTACAAGACAACGGAAAAGGATTCGATCCGGCAAAAACTCGCGGAATCGGCCTTGGATATGCCTACGCCACGGTAAATGAAATGAAGGGTACTATTGATATCAGATCCGGTGTCAATCTTGGAACAACAATTAATATTAAGGTCCCTGTCGATCATGAGTGAGGTTATCAAAATAAAAGTTTTTGTGGTAGACGATGACAATCTGACCATTGATCTGCTGGTAACACCCTTCAATGAATCTGGCTTCATTCAGTTCATCGGTAGAGCCAACAGTGGAGAAGAATGCCTGGAAAAGCTCCGAAACCGGCCCGTTGACCTGATCCTGATGGATATTAATATGCCGGGCATTGACGGCATAGAAACTGCTGAAAAGATTATAGACAGTAGAGCAAAGGATGATGCTCCCAAGATCATTTTTCTAACCGTCTACGGCGATTACGGCTATGCTCAAAAAGCCTTCGAAATGCGTGCTTCGCTGCTGGGTAAAAATATTGGGATCGACTATCTGATTGCCTCCATTGAACGGGTACATCAGGGCGAACTCATCATCAACCCGAACCCCAATGGGATCATTAAAGAAGATAGCAATGCCAAACTAAAGTACTTGTTACAAACCTTGCTGACGGAAGAACAACTGCTGATCGCATGCATGATCAGAGACGGTAAAACAGCCGATGAGATCGCAGCGGAATTAAATACCAATAGTCATCATATTAATAACCAAAAGAAAGAGATCCACAAGCGATTGAGCCCCCTGAAACCAAACATTAATGCAGCTTCTCTGGCCGCAATCATGGAGCGCAGCGGCCTCTGCCCGCCTTTACAACTTGACAATCTGGATAGTCTGCTTCCCAAATTCACCTAACCAGCGGTTTCCCGGACTGCACTACCATCAAGCTTACCATTTTTAGTAAATCCTGTTACCGAAATTAGTAGAACTCCAACCATTTCCTGTGTTTTAAAAGCAGTCGATAACCCTAAACTTTGCAGTATTGGTGATCTTGATGGTTCATGGCGCTGACTTCGATGGACTGAGTCAGGAATAATAGCGCTAAAAGAAATCCTGCTCAAACTAAGCCCCAGTTATCTCCATTGATGCTTTGCCATGAACCTTTTGTAGAACGATGGGGAACACTATGCAAGTCCCGTTCGACATGCTGATCATTATTTTTTTCAAATATCAGGAATGTAAAATCAAACCTAAATCAACAGTTATGAACAATTTAGATTCGAGAAAACAAACCAGTCGCGAGTTAAGAGAACGGGCGGCTCGGATTGCTTACGACCGCAATAATCCTACCCGTCAGCACCAGCCCAATGGGGATGAAGCCCTCCCCGGAAGAATGATGAGTTTTACCAAAGGACTCCTACACGACGACAAAACAGGACTGCTGGCAAGAGAAAGTGACTTCGAAGTCTTTAAGAAAAGTATCGAATCGGGTGACCCGAAAGATTTTATTGCGGTTCCGTTAGGCCCGGGTACCCATCCGGTCAGTTGGAAATCAGCCAAAGGTAATGCCATCAATGCCGACGTCCGGGCCTGGGAAAGTGCCGGCGCCGGTTTGACTTTTGACCTGCAGGGGCCGGATGCTCAATCTGTAACGATGCCTCCGGCTCCGTCGCTGGGCTCACAAGAGCTAACCGCCGAAATGGCAGAGATCTACTGCCAGGCTTTGTTAAGGGATATTCCCCTGTCCGTCTTTTTCCATTCGGGTTCAAATGATAAGGTAGAAGCCTGCCTTAGTGCTTTAAATCAATTGGACTATTTTAAGAATGGTGGAAGATCCTCCGACGGACAACAACTCAATACCGATAATGTCTTTCGCGGATTTACTCCGGGAGATCAAAAGGGGCCTTATGTTTCTCAGTTTCTGCTCACCGGCAATAGCGGACTGAATACGCGGGATGCCGATGCTGAATTTCCAGCGTCTGCCGGAATGATCAATTACGGGGCATTGACCATTGATCAGCGAGTGCGTCAGGCGGCGAAGGTCAACTACATGACGGAATGGGATGAATTCATTGATGTGCAAAACGGAGCGGACTTCAGACGCCTGGAAAAATACGAAGGGGAAAAACGCCGGTTCATTACTACCGGTCGAGATCTGGCTACCTATGTTCATTATGATGCTTTATACGAAGCCTATTTGAATGCCTGTTTACTGCTGCTGAGCGCCCCGTTGGAAACCGATGATGGGACGGTTTCAAGATTTGATAAGGGTGTGCCTTTTCAAAAACGAGATCTTTTCGACAAGCAGGAAGGCTTTGCTCATTATGGCGGCCCGCACATTCTGACGCTCGTCACGGAAGCCGCCACCCGCGCGCTGAAAGCGGTTCGCTATCAAAAATTCAATGTGCACCGTCGCTTGCGGCCGGAAGCATTCGCTGCACGTATGGAGAAATGTGATCCGATCCTTAAGTCCGTCAAATGGGGAGATAGCGGGAAACTCAGACAAAGCTATGACGACCTGGAAAACGCCGGTATTTTCAACCTGCTCCGGGCGGAGAACGGAAAGAATTTGTTACTGCCAATGGCTTTCTGCGAAGGTTCTCCCATGCACCCCTCCTACGGAGCGGGGCACGCTACCGTGGCCGGGGCCTGTGTCACCATCCTCAAAGCCTTTTTCAACCATGAACTCTATGTAAATATCTCAGAGGATGGATCTACTTTTTCATTGGGGACCTACCCAAGCGGCTTTGCCTTTATTCCTGATGATCAGGGACAGACACTTGAAGTTGTCCAGACCGAAGATCTTAAGGTACAAGATGAACTCAACAAGTTAGCGGCCAATATTTCGATCGGCCGGAACTGGGCCGGGGTCCATTACTACTCGGACTATAAGGATTCGCTTTTGCTCGGAGAAGAAATAGCGATCGGTATCCTCCAGGAACAATCGATTACTTATAATAAGAAAGAGAAGTTCTTTTTAACCTTACCTAAATTCAATGGCGAGGAGATCACGATCAGCGGAGAGGCATACGCTGAACTGCTGACCGGAATTTAAAAGACATAAATCGCTGCCTTACCACAGACTTTTGTGGTTCTTATCAGGACCCGTCCGACCGGGTGCAAAATCCGGTCGGACGATCCGGAATTTAGCTCAGGCAAACATTTATTATTTTTTCAGCAATATTGCCCTCTCCCGTTATTGACCGTATATTATCCAACAGGGACTAATTGCGTGCTATTTTATTATTACCAATAATTTGATTGGATTGCTTGCGATTTACAAAATTATTATCTAACTTGTAGAAGACGGGGAGTCATTAATAATCAAATCCCCAGTGATACAATCCTAAACCTCTAACTATAACTCTAAATCTCAAAGTTATGTCTTTATCTCACCAATTTGAACAAAAACTGTTCAGTGTTCTGGGTCACGCCTTGGATGATCCGAGTTTTGCCGATGAACTTATTACTGATCCGGATGGAGCCATTAAGAGAAAAGGGCTTTTTCTGAGCGGAGCGGACTTAAAAGCAGCTCAACAATTTGTAAAAGAGATGTTAGTCGCTCGTGAAGAAGGCCAGGGAGCCGATGCTAAATTCACTCGTGCTATTTTTGCACCTGGTGGAAAGCGTCCCGGAGACTTAGCCGCTACCCATGGGGATGTACATGGTGACGGACATGGAGATGTAAGCGTTGGTAATGTTGCGCGCTTTGATGCGCTCTTTATCAAGACTCCTTTTAAAAGTCAACGGTAACAGCGAGAATCAGTCCTCTACGGACAAGCCTGCCCGCATGTAACCAATTTTCAACCTCCAACTGATTTTGTCTCTGAGCACAAAAGGTTAGAGTATCATCTCGTTTGCATTGCACTACGACGATGCCGCGCAGAAGTAGCTGTTGCATTCCTGCAATTGTTTCTTCTGCGCAAAATTCAACCTTTGCTTTTGGAGAAATTAAACGATACGGAATACCGCTGTCATTTTGGAATTGACCGGCAAATTGTTGGTCGACACGGGGGTTGTGTGCCCAAAATCAATTACCTCCCTTATGTATTTTATCAAATATAATCGAGATAATTTTGATACCATTCACAGAGTACTAAATCCGTTCCCATCCTTCCTGGACATAAAGGTTAGATCAAAATCATTGCGTTGGAATTATTCAAACCACTTGGAAAAGGACGGAAAGATCTGTCTGTTCAATAATAGTAATCTGGCGTGGGCGGTCCTTGAGGCCGAAGAACTGGCCTATTTGCCCATTCACACCAAAGAAGAAGTTTTCATTGATGATCTGTTTGATCGGGTTCCGGTTAGCTATCATCCTGCTTTGGAGGGAATACTGATCTCCCTGTACGCCAGAGGGCTTATCCTGTTGAATAATGAGGCCTATGTCGGCAATTATATATTCGATGAAGGTGTATTGTATCATCATACCTACCTTATTGAGTTCCTGTTGACAGAGAAATGCAATATCAGGTGTTCCTATTGTTTCGCAGAGGTGGACAATCGGAAAAAAATGATGAAGGAAGATACTGCTAAAGCTATTCTGGATAAAGTTCTGCAACTGCCCACAAATCGACTAATGATCGAATTTTCGGGGGGAGAGGTTTTCCTGAATTTCCCCACGTTTCAATTCTGTGTCGAATACCTGAAAGCGCACAAAGGGAATAAGGAGATCCTTTTAACAGCGCAAACCAACGCTATGCTCCTGAATGAGAAAATACTGACCTATTGCGAAGAGAATCAGATCCACTTGAGTTTAACACTGGATGGGCCACAATGGATCCATGATAAACAGCGGATCGGATGGAATGGAAAAGGAACCTACCATAAAGTGATCGAAGCCATTGAGTTGCTCCAAAAAAAGAAAATGCCTTTTGGTATGATCGGTGTTATAACAGCCCATTCAGTGGATTATGCCAGAGAGATCATGGATCATTATAAAGCGTTGGGCGTGAGATCTGTAAAGCTCAACCATTGTACTCCTCAGGGGTATTCAAGGGAAGTTTGGGGCGACATTGGGATAGATGGTCATGATTATTTGAAATTCCTAAAGGAGGTTTATGCCTGGATAAAGGACCATGATGGAGCAGTAACTGAAAGCAATCTCAGTGTATTTTTCCTGAATATCTTATCAAAGACCAGCCAATATCGCTGTACGCGCACTACTTGCCGGGCCGGATCCGAATTCCTGGTCTTTGATCCTAATGGAGATATATTTCCTTGCCCTAGGTTTAAGCACAATCCTTTAACTCGATTGGGTAATATCGCTGATGTGCATGAAACACCGGTCAATGAACTGTATAAGCAGAACGATTTGGTCAGGGGAATTGACGAGAGAAATGTCAACAGAATCCCTATGTGCAAGGATTGTACCTGGAGAAATGCCTGCCGGGGAGGTTGCTCGTTGGAAACCTTTGAGGCTTATCACACCCTGGATCGTGAGTCTGGCATTTGCCAGTTCTATAAAGGCATCTATCCTTTTTTATTCGAGAAATTACTGGATGACGCTGAATTTATTGCCAGGCACTTTCTATCGGATAGTACCTTGGTTGGTATTCCATTTGAAGAAACAGTAGCGAGCCCGGTATCCGGTTAATGATCACTACGGAATTCCTGTTTGCCATATTTCAAAAGTATGCTTTATGAAATTAAAGCGAGTTACCATATCAACGGCTCTGATTGTGCCGGAGGAGGAAGCAGAGGATCCAAGAGAAAGGATCCAGTTAGGCCCGCTGTGTATAGCCGCCTCCCTAAGGCTTCATGGCTGTGAAGTTGATTTTGTCAATTTGAACGAATTTAGCCCCAAATTTCAAAGTAATTCGATCCTCCTGGATCAGGAGGCTTTTATTCAGTATGCCGCACAACAGATTGTGGGAAAAGGGAATCGGGTGATCGGCTTAGGGTCAATTTGTAGTTCTTACAGAATTACGTTGCGACTTATTCAGCAGCTCAAAAAATTAGCACCCGAGGCCTTTGTATTTATGGGAGGACCGCAGGCTACCGCCACCGCAAAACAGACCTTGGAAATAGTCCCGCAATTAGATGCTATACTAAAGGGAGAAGCTGATTTTTCTATTTTGGAGTTGGTGAATGAGGTTTTTGGTTCCCGCAATTTTGAACGGGTTAGGGGTTTGGTGTGGAGACGCGGGACGCAAGAGATCGTCACCAACGAATCAAGTCCGGTCATCGAGGACCTCGATAAGTTGCCTATGCCGGCCTACGATCTTTATCCGAGATCTTCCTATGCAGGAGGCATTGCTATTGATGCCGGTCGCGGTTGTCCCTTCGGGTGTACGTTTTGTTCTACCAACGAATTTTTTAGTCGCCGGTTCCGCATGAAATCAGGTTTGAGACTGGTCGAGGAAATAGACTTCCTGCACCAGGAATACGGTACTACACAATTCTCGTTGACCCACGACCTGTTTACCACTAATCCAAAACTCGTTAGACAGATCTGTACTACGTTTCAGGAAGAGATAAAATTCGAATCATTTGAGTGGACTGCCAGTGCGCGTATCGATTCAATGAAAGATGATCTTACGGAGATCATGGCAAAATCCGGGTGCACAAATCTGTTTTTTGGCGTAGAATCCGGATCGGCCAGCATCCAGAAAACCATTAAGAAAAAACTAAGTGTTCACAAGGTACTGCCGGTTTTAGAAGAGTGTGCCGCACATTCCATAGAGTCGACCGCATCGATAATCATTGGATATCCGGAGGAGACCTATGAAGACATCCGGGATTCGATTGAGTTGGCCATAAACGCTATTCGCATACCAAATGTGAAGAGTCAGATCCATTTGCTGGTGCCCTTACCCGGTACACCACTGTCCATATTAAACGCAGATGCTTTAGTGTATTCGGATCTCTGCTCCAACATCGCTACTACTGGAGGCAGTGAAATGACCGACCAGGAAAGAACTTTCATCAGTGGAAATAAGGAACTCTTCACTCAGCACTTTTATGTGCCCAATGATCTTTTCGCACGGGAGACTTTATACCATGTGGCCCAGCTAACTTTTTTTGGAACTTCCTACCATAAGTATACATGCCTGGCTATCCAAAAGATTGCCGGGGAATTCACTGCTTTTGCCTTCCGTTGGGCCGATTGGGCCTGTGAGCATATTGATACTCCCAATTACCTGTTGGAAGAATTTTACCGGGGAGATGTATTTTGTGTCCAATTTGAACAATTTACGAAAGCCTATTTCTCCAGGGAATTCCCCGACAGCCTCTATATTATTGAGTGTGCTATTAATTTTGACCAGGAGGTCCTTACACTTTTAAGAGAAGACTATCAACGTACAGAAAGGGAATATTCTCCTGTCTTCGACCTGGAATCGAAAATGCGCTTAAATCCTTTACTGAAGATCAATTATTTCCCGATAGATCTGGATGAGCTACTTCCCGGACTACAGAAAGATCAGGCTTTACCCGACAGATTGCCTCTGCCCATACCCTATCTGTTCTCCAGAATTGGTCGGGGCAGGATCGTCTACACTCCTTTGGAGCGATATATGGCAGTTGTTCTGGAACAGTGTACCGGAAATATCTCTCTGAGGCGGATACTTGATCACACCGAACTCTCAACGGATGAAAGAAGAACGATGATAACCCGGCTTGCCCTCATGATCTCCCAGAAAATGCTTATTCCAACGGTCCCTCATGGATCCACTTACGATAAAGTGGAGTTGGAATCTTTGCTCTAGGAAAGAACGGTAGGCATCAATCAACGATATATGGTAAGGCACATCTCCTCCAGGCTGGAAACGCTATTGCTGACTTTTTACCCCTACCTGGAAGAACCAAAAATCGATCTCTTAGACCTGGCGGCCGTTATACTGAGACACCCTCTGGCGTGCCTGAACATTAAACAATCTGCTCTGGAACCCTCGATCTTTAGAAAGCTTGTGGCTTGCTCTATGGCGTTTGGTTATCACATTTCGGATCTAAACGGGAATATTGGGCATCCAGATGAATACCAAAATGCGGCCATACGACAGACGCATGTGCCCGTCTTGATCTTTGCGAGACAAAGAGCGCATTTGGAGAGATTAGTGCTGCAACACCAGCTATTGCAACCCAGGGGATTTGAGCATTGGGCCCGATATCTTGGTATGGAGCTTGCCTATCCGGATTGCTGTGTCGACCATTATGTTGCTAAGGTAAAGCAACCCTCTGACAGGAATGATTTCTGGCGCGATGTAAAAAGTAAGGTGATCACCCATGAAGAAATAATACTTGGATTTGCCCCTTGTTCTTTTAGTTGCGAAAAAGCTCAGAATGAGATCTTTAGAAGGTTATTGGTCGCTCATAAGATAGGAGTGCTTAATGTCGAAGTAGTTAAAAGGTGGTTGCTGAAAAAAGGCAAAGAAAACTACTGGCAATTGATCGATACTTCCGAACCGATTGTCGATCTGAGTGAGAAACTTATAGGGTTTAAGATCCCACTCGACTTAACTAATTATACCTGAAAATTCACCTGTCACATGAATGATTTTCTGATTGATTGGTCAAGAATGGCCAGACCGCAAAATGACGGCTATGATTCGCAGATCGTTCTTCAGTTTGCAGAAGAAAAGGGATTTAGACGTAAAACTACCGATGGCTATAAAACAATATTTGAAGATCGGATCGCTATTCGTCACTGGGAAAAAAATACCGAAGTAGATGAATGGGCAGAGCAGGGAGATCTGGAACATCCGAATTTTGACATTGCTGCTGATCTGTTAAGGATCTGGCCGGAAGGTTTCAATCAGTTTGTTCGCTTAATGGATACGATCTATCCCATGACCAAAGTGAAAGTTTCCACCGAGGCCTTCCCCAATTTAGAACATTCCAATACCCCTTTGGTTCTTGGGTCTTCCTCGCATTCGGAAGGGCGTCGGTTCGGGTCGATGTATGTTACTACTTATGATCCGATTGGAACTGCACAGGCCTTTGTTCATGAGCTTGCACACCAGAAGCTGCGGGCACTGGGCTTTCAGGTTGAGCAGGCAAATATATTGGTTTGTAATTCACCGGATGAACTGTTTGAAAGTCCGGTCAGGAAAGATAAACTTCGTCCGATGACCGCAATTGTACATGCTACATATTCCTGGATCTACATCACTGAGTTAAATGTCCATTGGGTCCAAGATGCATTAACCGCCGGGAAAGAAAAGGTGGTTATTGATCTGTATGCCCACTATCTTTACAAAAACCTGCCCAGACTATACGACGGCATTAAGCTGATTAGTGAACATGCAATAGTTGATAAAGCGGGCGAAAAATTTTTCACCAGTCTACTGGATTGGTACAACGAGATAGTGGAAAGGGTTCAACAATTCGAGGTTTTGAAAGTAAGTAACGTTTAGAGCCCACCTAAAAACCATCCGTTGGTCTGGGAATGTCTATTTGTGGAACCTCATTTCATCATTTCCTCCCCTAATAGCGCTGCTGCGAAGCTCGAAAATGACTTTGATAGAACCTTGATTTAGCCATTTTTGACCTTGAAAACAGTTGCTGGATAGGCTCTTCGCTTAGTATTTTATCAGTAGAGCACCCATATGCTCCGACCTGCTGTCGGCGTTTCAGGTTATCTTTTTCTCCGAAAGAAATTTTAGAGATGATCTGAATAATTGAAATTTCATTCTTCCCATCTCTCTAATCAAAGGATCGGCTCTTTCACTCAGCATACCGGCTGGTTGACGCAAGCCTACTTTCCCTATCAACGTAATCCGCCTACATTTGCTTCATAATGGCCCGCTAACGGGGATGTATACTCGTCGCCTGATCACTACATTTGAGCGGAAAAGGCGACCGCTATATCATGTGCCGGGACCTGAAACCCGAAATTAATACCTAAACCAGACCCATTATCATGAAAAATCTCTACCTGCTCTTCCTCCTTACCTTTTGTCTATGCTATAACGCCAACGAGTTGGCGGCACAGTTCAGCGGCAAAGTAGGTACTGCCGAACTTGGATATACCAGCGCTACTAATCCCAATTATCTGGCTGCCTACGGTATCTCCGGCCTGAAAATACGGAGCAATGATTTCCGCAGCAATATGGATGCCTTTGCCCTCAGCTATACCGGATCGGGCCAGTCCTCTACCCTAAGCGCCAATAGTGTGTATCTTTCCCAGAGCCTGACCGGATATGCCCATGCAGTGAGTCTCAATGCCCGGCGTTTGATCTACAGCGGATCCCAGCCTTCCCAGGTCAATAATGAAACCTGGTATTTCGGTCCTACCGATATTGGGGCCTACGATCCTAATGATCCTGTTACTTCCCTGTTTTCCCTTTCTTCCGAGCGGACTAAGGGTGGAGACCCAACCCTTCGCCATCATTACTTCAGTGCCGACCCTATTTCCGGTTCACTAAGCATCGGCACCGAAGAAGTTTACGCAGATTCGCGCATGTATGTATCGGAGACCGGCGAGAAAGAGGCTGCCCTGCGTGTTCGTCATCAGTCACCGACGGAGACCTTTGGTGCCTACGGCATTTATTCCTCAAGTGTCGGCGCTAATCCCGCTACCGGCCGGTATGGGATCTTTGCATTTGCCGGGGGTAGTTCGCAAGCGAATTACGGCGTTTTCGGCAGTACGGATGCAACTGCTTCTCACTATGGGGTTTACGCTAATGGCAACTTGGCCTATACCGCCACTTTGACTAATGTTTCCGACCGAAAGTTCAAACGGAACATATCGGCTTTCCGGGCGCTCGACCGGATCATGAAGTTAGCCCCCCGTACCTATGAAATGAAACGCGATAAGTACAAAAGAATGAACCTGGCGGAAGGCCGTCAGTTCGGCTTTATTGCCCAGGAACTACAGGAGGTCTTTCCGGAATTGGTACACGAAAGTCTCAATGCGGTCCCGTACGAAGAGGAGGATGGTAGCATCACCACCGAAAAAATCGATTATCTGGGGGTAGACTATATCAGCATGGTGCCCATTCTCACCCAGGCTATGCAGGAGCAGCAGACGATCATTGAAGCCAAAGAAGAACGGATCCGTGAATTGGAAGATCGGCTGGATCGGCTGGAAGCTATTGTTCGGGAGATTACCGGACAAGCCGCTGGTGATGACCAACAAGATACCGGTACAATTCCCGCCGGCAGTCTGCTACAGAACCAGCCCAACCCTTTCCAAAATAGTACCATCATTCCTTACTTCATACCGGAACAGGTGCAGAAGGCACAACTACAGCTCACGGATGCTAGTGGCCGGATCATTCAGACTTTTGATGTGAATGGGAGAGGAGAGGGGCGTTTTACCCTCACCGGCGATCAATTGAGCCATGGTGTTTATTATTACACCCTATTGTTGGACGGAAGATTGGTAGCAACCCGTAAAATGATCGCTATTGAATAGATAATGCGAGTTGCGAAATTTACCGGCCTGGACTGGTTGGTTTTGGGTAGAAGGAAGTCAGATAACTACAATTGAGCGCTCATGCTCCATCTTGCAGACTACTTCCCTCTACCCATATCCATATAACACCCAGTTTCAACTCAGCCAGTATGAGCTGATCTAGATCTATCAGGTTTTTATAATGGTAATGGTGGCCGGAGCGCCCTGAATGGTTCCCGGATTGCCATTGTTGCCTTGTGATCCCTTACCGCCTGAGCTGCCGCTGCTTCCACTGCCGCAGGAGGGACAACCGCTGGCACCACCACCGCCACCTTTGCTACCGGCCGGGCCGCCGTCACCCGGTGCTCCGCCGGACCCGAAATCACCATATCCGGCATAGGCTGAGTTTTTGGTCACCTGATCCGCCACTGATGCCGGGATGGTAACTATAATATTAGCGGCAGCATTTACGCCATTACCTCCGTTCCCACCTAGACCTCCGGTGCCGCCAGGTCCGCCGTTCCCTGCGTTACCGCCACTGGTGCACTCGCAGTCACAGGTAGCTCCATGGCCGCCGTTCCCTCCGGTACCTCCTCTACCGCCTTTACCCCCGGCGCCGCCTTTGCCGCCAGTACCGGAGCGCGTGAAGAACAACAAGTTACCCGTTATACCATCGTTAATCGTGATCGTAGCCTGTTGGCTGGGTTGGCCATCTTTTCCGGGATTCCCGGGGCCGCCGGTACCACCGGTAAGACCGGTACCGCCTCCACCTCCGGCCTTGCCGGAAATGCCGCCACCATTGGTGCAGGTGCCCTTACTTCCGGCAGAGCCTGTTCCGCCGGTAGCACCGGTACTGCCCGTGGCGCCGGCCGCGCCGGTAGCACCGAAAAAATTGAAATCCCCGATGTTGGGGTTGCCGTTATCTCCATTCCTCACCACCTCGTCAATGTTAAAGGTGACGGTGGTCTGGTAGGCGGTGATATAAATGCCCTGGTTTAGCGTCAGCGTACCGTAGTTGTAGACCTTGGGTTGGGTAGGGGAGTTGATGCTCACCGGAGCAGTGGGTGTATAATTTTCCGCCGAAGTGAGTTCTACTTCCATGGGGAAGCCATTGGCGATCTTTTGGCGGTCCATAGCGCTCAGCTCAGCATCCTGGTAAATGAAGGCTTGTACACGGCGCAATACGCCGCTCATAGAACCATCAGCATCATCCGCCGCCGGAATACCTTCGAAGAGCAATTTCCCAATTTTAGAATCTGGATCAACGATATGTTCATTGAAAATATGTTTGAGCTGATCTACATTGTTGACGGTGATGGTACTACTCACGGTCATACCGGCCTTTAAAGCCTCGATCGAATGCCCGTATTTTTTGGCTCGATCATAAAATGTTGTTTTAGAATCCATGTTCGATCTGGTTTTGGTTTTAGATTTTTTAAAGCAAGTTCCCAGTCGTAAGTCAATAGTCATCAGTCAAAGTGGTAAGTGCTGATATGTAGTGCAGCAGGGCGAAATTATCGGAAGCGAAGCCCTCATTTTATATTGGGTTAGGGCAATTCTCTTCATTTTAATGTTGACCCGCTTGACTTACGACTGGCAGACTGGCAACTTAAAATATTTATACCCTTCTCTCATTCAGATATAATACCGCTGCCGGTCTGGTTCTCCCATTTGTGCCGTTCTTCCCATCTGCACCCTTTTGCCCGTCGATCCCTTCGCTTCCCTGTACTTCAGGTATCTTCCCGATTCCTCCCCGGCCCCCGAAACCTCCGGCACCTCCTTGACCTCCCTGCCCGCCTATACCTCCTTCTGAGGGTAGAGAATGCATACTTATCTGTTGTTCTGATTTCGGGAGGACTGATAAATAGATGTTGGAGGAAAGCCCTCCGTTTGCACCATGACCGCCTCTCCCGCCCTGGCCGCCATTACCACCGTCTCCTCCCTGGCCGCCTTTGATATTACCGGAGACGCCTTTGTAGCCTGCCGTTCCGTGGCCGCCATTCCCGCCACTGCCGCCGTTGCCGCCCTGCCCGCCGTTTCCACCTTTGCCGGCCTGAGAGAACACGGCCAGTGGCCCGCTCAGTTTTCTTATGCTCAGCTCGGCGATCTTGCACATGCCGCCGTTCTTACCTTTCTGCCCATCTGTTCCGGCTTTGCCGTTGGTTCCGGCTTGGCCGTCCAGGGACAATGGATCGGGTAGCGTGCGGATCATTGCTCCGAGGGTGCCGTATTCAAGGTCCATGGGTAAGCCGTCCTGACCGGGAGTCCCATCTAGCCCATCGATGCCGTCGGAGCCGTGATGTGTACCTTTGTCGATGTCGACGGGAAAAGGGGTGGGTAAAATGCCGATCTGATAAGCATCCTTCGGCTGATCGGGCAGTACAATGAGTTCCTGGCATAAGAGGGAGAACACATTGCCCCTGATTACCATGCTGGCCCCGGGCTCAAGGACCAGGGTGCCGATGTTCACAGCAGTATACAGCTCCTCCATTTTTGACAATCCCCATTCTTCGGCCCGGGCGCTTACATCCCACACCTCTCCGGCCGGCACTCTTTTGTATAGGATGCTCCAGGCCTTGACGTGGACCGGCAGGTGATGGGCAAGACTGGCCAGATCACTTTCTTTCATTTGGCCCTCAGCGAAAACAATGGATTCTCCCCGGTCGTGCATCCCCTGGCCCAGCCTGGAACGGGCGATCAGCTGCTCGTTAAAGAAATGCTTTGCTCTTTCCCGACGTTCCTCCGCAGTAGCATCACTCACGATCTCGCGGCACATCTGCAACGTAGGGAGGGTAAAGTGGCTAACCAATGTTTCTCCCAGTATCAGCAGATCTGGATCATGACCTAATTTTTTGGCTTTCGCTTTAAATTCCGACAGATACTGCCCGGAAAGCATAATTGGGGGTAAAGAGGTAGAGGTTCTCATGAAAACTTGGTTTAGCAGGAAAGATATTGCACGCTTAGCTGTGGAATGTAACTATGTACCGGCGCGAAGGGCCTCTTGGCTCTTACCATCTCAAAAGCATTCTTCTGATGGTCGATGTTGCGATTGTGATGACTGTTCGGATTGTCGGTGGTGTAGATATACCACACCTTTTCGTTGAAATGAACGCGGTAAAAGCCCGCCATTTCCAATAAGGGGAACATCACTGCCGCATCCACTCCGGCCTGAAGCCAGTGGCCTTTTTCATCTTTCAGGCAGCTAAATTCCGGATCCTGTTCGGCAATACACTGGAAGAGCCCGGCACGGAAAGTGCGGAGGTGTGACGTTCGCCATTCCTGCCGAAGGGTGAGGAAATCATTGGGTGAGGAAAAGGGAGCAGATATTCCCAGGCCACCGTCATCGTCCTGATACTGGCCGTACAGTACCCAGCAATCGTACTTTTGATAGTGTTCCCGGACCGAGGAGATCACATCCGGAACAGCCAGTCGGTCATCGCCGTCCAGGCAAATGACAATATCATCCGGTTCGCAATACTGGGTGATCACCTGATGGTAGTTGTAGGCTGTTCCACGCCGCTCGCTGTTTCGGATGAGCTGGGCGGAGAGCCTTTCGGGAGGAGAAAAATCAGCGGTTTGATCCGTACTGGCATCATCCACAAAGATCACCCGAAAATCATCGGTATCCTGCACGATCAGGCTTTCCACACATTGATCCAGGAAAGTTCCGGGGTTGTGGAAAGGAACAAAAACGACAATTCCGGGTATCTTTACCTCCTCTTTTGACCCTTCGGAGATCTGCTTCCCCGGCCCATAGAGCAACCGAAGGGCCATTCCTCTGGCTTCCCTGCCTTTCTCATAGATCCACTGCGGCAGTTCGGGTACTTTGAACATCAGATTAACCGCCCGGATCGTTTCGCTTACCCGTCCGCAAGCCAGTGCACAGGCACAGTGCTCCAGTAGCAGCAGATAATCATAAACGGGCTTCTCAATGAAAAGCTGGTCCTTTGTAGGATAGCTAATACCTTGTATGGCAAAAGAAGAATAATAGTAGCCTTGCTGATAGGCCCCGGTGGCCCGGTAGTGTCGCACGATCGCGTAAAGTGGCTCCAAACGCTGTGGTCGCTCATCCATCGCCATTTGGTAAGCGCTCAGTACTTCCGACCAGGGATGCTGCAGCAAACGTTTCATTTCCGCTCGCTGGTACATAGCGTACCAGGTCTCTTCCACCCAGCCGTCGGTGGCGGCCAATCGTTTTTCATACCATTCCAGTGCTTCTTCCCACTGGCCCAGGTCTTTATACGATTGTGCCAGGTAGAACTTATAACGGGTATTACCGGGTTCAGCCTTTAGACCTTCCAATAGTAAGCGGGCATCCCGTTCATATTTATCCGAGCGGTTTCCACCGTCGCCGAAATGGCTCAGTTCGACCTCCGGCAGGAAATCCCATCGTTTAGCACCTTCAGCGTGCAGGTATTCATGGGTAACACCGATATAATGCCAGTCAAAGCGGTTGGCAAAAAGCATGGCCTGAGAGTAATCCAAAGGGCCCGAATAGCGGATCTCATAATAATCAGCCCATAGCCGGTGCCGGAATTCCTGATGAACAGCCAGGGTCATATCGGCATCCATCACCAGAATGTAGTCGCTCTTGCCGGCAGCAAGTTGAACAACTTCTGTACGATTGTGCCCGAAATTGATCCATTCGCATTGATGCAATTTCCCGGGAATACCATTCAATGCTTCGGTGATCACTGCCTGCGTGCCATCGGTGGAACCGGTATCACAGATCACCCAATAGTTGATCCACGGGCGTGCAGAAGCCAGGGCACGACCGATCACGTGCGCCTCATTTTTTACGATCATGCACAGGCAGATCGTCTTTAAGTCCGGCTTAGGTGATCTTGACATAACGAACCGATAAAAAGTAATTGATCAACTGACTGTTGGCGGCGTTAATGGAGGAACTGGCAGATGAGAATAATCCGTAAAAGTTTGAACCGGGGCTGCTGTTATCAGCCGAAGCAGTCCAGTAGAAACCCATATTCTGCAGGTTAAAGAATCCATTGTTGTCGTCACCAAAGCCACCCAGTTGCGCATTGAAATTGGAGCTTCCACCGGCGATCAGCTCCGCGTAAGTGTAGTTGTCAAAAAGATCTTTCCAATCATCGACGGTCGGGAGTCGCCAGCCGGAGGGAATATTGCTTTGGGCGCCAGCTATGGTATACAGCATTCCGTATTGAGCCCTATAACCGGAGTGGTTATCATAGTTTACCGATTCTCCACTCACGTAATAGGCCAGATTGGCTGCCATCCAGGTCTGATTGACCTTTTCCATATATACGGTGGGATAGATCTGCCCATTTGGATCGATAAAAAAATTGGCGGAAATGAATACGGAAAACTGCACGGCATTCAGGAATCCTCCATTGCCGTTGTAGGCCTGGAGCGTGAAAAAGACCGGTGTATCTTCCGATATCTTTCCCGGCATTGTAATGGTATCGGCATCACTGTTTACCGGGGCGGCATTAGGGTAGGATCTGGTGATCATATTTACACCGGGGGTGTTGGTGATCAACTGGATCTTATCTACATAGAACATGGCCCACCGCAGCGGTATACTTACGACGGTACTAGGGTTGGAGATCCCGATAATGGGATCCGGCCCGAAAAAACTGACGATCCCGCGTGTGATCGGCGCATTTTGCTTAGCAATATCAAGAACGAACACTTCATCATTGTAGGTGGTATTGCTGTTCTTGGTAAAACTGGTGAACTGTACATACATCTGCGTATGTCCGGCCGGGGTGAAAGAAATGACATTGCCGAAAGCAAAAGTGACGTTGGCCTTATCTCCGGTGCCGATGATCTCCATATTGTTCTTATTCGGTGTAAGCGTCCAAACCGGCGTATTGGCCTGTCCTGACACCGAAGGGTTGGCAATACCCCAACCGGTAGTTTGATCCGCATAGATCGATCCGCTGATATTCCAGGCCGAGCCTTCCGGTGGCGTTTCCGATTTGCCGGCGGGTGCCAGCGAACCGGAGGTGGTGCCGTACACAAAAGTTACCTGCACCTTTGGGGTGCCCGACCACATATCGGAGCCGTCGTAAAGCGGCGTATTGCCGGTATTTTTAAAGTTGAGATAAATGGTGTTGGTGAGGGGGTCGGAAGTCGCCGAGACAAAGACATTGCCCTGATTATCCAGGTTGATCAGCAGGGTATCACTCAGGTTGACACTGGTGGGTGTATCGGCTTTGTTTAAGGCCAGTGGGATACTCAGCGAAAGCGGTATCGCATTGCCGGTGAGTCCGGCAAAGTTAAAGATGACGGAATCGGAACCAGGCGCAGCATCCGATTGGACCGATTCGATATTAAAGCTCAGTTTATCTCCGGCGGCCCAGGTGCCACCGGTGTTGTTGAAAGTCAGCAAAAGAGCAATATCATTGGCATCATAGGAAAAAGACCATCCGTTTTGGGAAATATTGGTGATCTTCATCGCCTGCATCTCCGCATCGGAAAAATAGTAGGGCATATAGATCTTGATGGTGGCACCCGCTGCAATGGTGATACTTCCGCCGGAATTATTGCTCAGGCTGATGTTCAGCGTAGCACTGACGCCTACATAAATTACGGCCTGATCATCTGCGGCGGGGTTCTGGAGAGAAAGAGTTAGGGAATCGGCCATCGGTCAGTATTTGATAATGTAAGTGAGGGCAAAGTAAGGTGGACGGTTTTCGTGTGCCTGATCACCTCCGGCCTCCGTTGTGCCGTAGAAATGATTGTCATTGTCTTTACCTCCATGACTTCCCATCTGATTGCTCTCGTATATTCCAAGCGGCCAGTTACTATAGGATTCTCCAAACCCATAATGTTTATGACTAGGCATTTCATCAACCGTCAGGGTGACCTTTTTAACTCCGCCTTTTTCGTTGAGATTATAGGTTTTGCCGGCACCGACCACAAAACGATCACGCAGATCCGGGACCGTTCCGCCGATCAGGGCATGGAGGTTAGGATATTGACTCTGGGTAATGGACTGACCCGCGCAGAGCAGCCACCCGTTGGGAGGCTCGGTACCGCTATACGTAATGATGGTGCCCACCGGCATCTGGTTCACGGCTGTGGTTTGAGCGGTGGCTGCCGGTTCAATGGCTCCTTTCTGATCTTTTTCCATGTTTACTTTATTATTTGCTAAAGGTGTTGTCGCTTCTTCATCCAGCACACTGGGCGGATACAGGTTCAGGGTATATATGGTTTCGGCCGCAATGGGATACACTTCATAGCTGGTAGCCTGACTGGGGATAGAGAGTTTGACCGGATTGCCGCCCGCTGCATCCTGAGCTATGATCTCAAAAGAGCCCTGCCCGGCGATGGCCCATTCCAGTTTGAAGGTGTTGCTATTCGGTGCCGTTGTATCGATCGATTCGATAGTAAAGCTGTAAATGACGGGAGGGAAATTTATCGGGACGGTACACTGTACCTTATTCAGCAGGTTTTGTTGATCGATGTCCGAATAGGCAGCACAGTATATCGTAAGCATCCCGCTCGCCTGGACGCCGGAGAACAGCAAAATGTAGGAGTCAATATTCAGAGCCTGATGAGCTACCTCATAATTCGTGGAATAATCGGGAATATCCAGTCCGGAAAAATTGAAAGTCAATTTAACACTGGCTACGCCGAACATCGACCAGTTCAGGGGGACTTCCAACTGCTGTTCCGGACTACTGACTTCCACTTCATCTTCCGGGCTCCAAATGGCAATGGCACCGGGATTGGGCGGGTATTGCTTGTGGATAGGTATGACTATGAGGGCATCGTTGTACGTGGTATTGTCATTTTGGGTAAATCCTGTGAATTGTAAATAGACCTGCGTTGCTCCGGGTGGCGTTAGGGAAATGATCCCTTCAAAGTCAAAGGATACATTCGCACTGTCTCCGGTACCGATGATCTCCTGATTGGTCTTTATCGGTTCCAGTATCCAACTGGGCGTGTTCGCCTGCCCGGTGACGGAAGGGTTGGTCACCTTCCACCCGGTAGTTTGGTCAATTCCTATTTTAGCACTTATATTCCAGGCTGAACCCTCCGGCGGATTATCCGACTTATTATTGGGGGCTAATGCGCCACTTGTAATGCCGTATACGAAGCTCACGATCACTTTCGGTGTACCGGACCACATGCTGGAGCCGTCGTACAGATCATGGGTGCTGATGTTCTTAAAATTGACGTTTAAAACATTGGTGATGGGGCTGTCGGCATCAGATACATACACGAGCCCATCATTGGTCACGTCGACATCCAGCACGGTGCTCAGATCCACATTAGTACTTTGCGGTTTTTGATTGAGGATCAGTGGACAGGCCAGTTGTAAAGGCACTCCGGCCGTCGTAAAGTTATGGAAGGCGATCAGAATAGAGTAGGTTCCCGTTATTGCGGTGGAGAGTATCTCGGAAATATCAAACGAAAACGACGAACCGGCCGCCCAACTTCCGGCTTCCGTATCGTCCCAACGGAGCATAAGACTCAGGTCTTGTTCATTATAGCTGGATGCCCATCCTTCCTGAGAGATATTTTCCACCTGCATATTTTGCAACTCCTCATCACTGAATATTTCAAGCGGCATGAATATTTCCAGATAAGAGGCAGACGTGCCTGCCTGCAGGCTAATAGCTGTTCCCAGTTGATTGGTAAGGCTTACCTTTAATGCCGCGCTTACGCCGTCATATATCAAAGGCTGGTTGTCCAATGCCGGATTGGCAATGTCAATGATGATCGATCCGTTAGTCGTGCTATCCATCAGTATGCTTCTCGATTATGGTGTTTTAGGTTTTTCTCAGTTTGTTGGGATCTCTTGAGGCGAACGGGAAACGGCAACCGACTGGAAAGAGATCCGGTCTCCGTTTATTTGGAATAAGTCATACTACATTTTGAGCACGATCTTACCATCTATCATCTACTGTGTTCCGTCCTCATCGTCCGAACCCGGATCCAGTTGTAACCAGCCTTCCAGGATCGTTTGCGGCGTATAGCCGTACACGGGAGTTTCATTGGCGGCATTGGCCGGAAGCGGCGTACCTGCGGTTCCCATTGTGATCCAGGACCAGTCATAGCCGCTTTCCTGAGGTAAGGGCACGACCAGCCCGTTACTCATTTCCAAAATAGGCCGGGTAACAAAGTTCACGCCCAGGCTATTCATAATAGCCGAATATTGATCGGAAGGCACGGTCAGTTCATTTACCGGTAAAATCCCGGAGGTGGCGTGTACCGGTGCCCGGGGGTCGATCAGCATGGTAATACTCTTTGCCGAAGCATTAAGCGTGAGCTGCAGCGTTTTCTCGTTGGGGAGTACCACTCCGCTACCCATGGATTCCGTCGCGGCCGGAGAATAGAAGAAAGCGCCAGTATAGGGATTACTACCGCTACCTTCGATGATATAGCCTACCAGGCCGTCGTCCAGATTATACAGGTCGCCCAGCCGCAGGGGGAAATTCACCTCGGCCAGATTGGCCGCACTATGCTCCATCCGTTCGGTGTACTCATATCGATCATTATTGACATCCTGAGGGAATGGGCTGCCGGGTCCGGTGTCGGCCTGGCTCAACGGAAGTAGATTGCCGGCGGTTTCCAGCCCCACTACCGCACGGGTCAGAGCCAGTGGGCGGCCGATCAACACGCTCAGACTGGCATTTTGGGCGAAGTTGGCCGGATTGAGGAATTCATTGGAATTTTCAATGCTGGTCATGAGGTCTTCCAGATATTGGGCACTCTCCCCGTTCAAGTACCACATGTAGTTAGCCAGATGCGCATTTACCGTTGGTGCACCCTGTGGTCCGATGTCTTCGGCCAGGTCGTTGGTGGGATTGGCCGTATTACCGGCGCGGGTCCGGTAAACCAGGCTCGGGTTAGTGGCCCGGTGCTCTACACCGAAAGTCCCGATCGGGGTACCGTCGGCATCGTAAAAGAACAGATTGTCATCAAGATGATTGGGGAGTACCCAGCCGCAAACGGGCGAAGTGGCCGGATGCGTGTTCATCTCTACAAAATCGCCGGTGATGCCGCTGACGTCATCATTAAAGGTAGCGGATAACCATTGGAACCACAGGCGGGTAGGTGCCAAAACGCGTGGAGGCAGATAGATCAGTCCCTTGTGTTCGGTATCATTTTCCAGTGGTGTCATGGAGTAGGCCGTGATGGTAGCCAGGGATCCGTCCGGATTGAACGTGCTGGTTTTAAGATCCATTCGCTGACCGAAGGCATCGACGATCTCTATGCTCTTGATCTCCATGAAACCGGAACGCAGCGGGCCGAAATTTTCCTGGGCCAGCAGGTTGGTGGAAATGGGCTCCAGGCTATTGAAACCGAAATTATACCAGTTGTCGTTAGGCGTAGCTTTGGCTTGAGCGGCAATGGCATTGGTAATGCTGTCCGACCTTTGGTAAACCAGATCTTCAACGCTTACCTGAGCGATGAAAGAAGTAAGGATCTGTTCCTGGTTGAAACCACTAATGCCTTGCGACAAAAACTTCCTGGAATCATAATATTGTGCGATCTGTTTGAGAGTGGCATCTTCCGGATCATTCGGGTGACTGCCAATGTAACTGTTGATCTGATGTACCAGTACACCGGCAGAATTAGAACTCATGGTAGCCGAATTGCCGTACTCAACGTAGTTTTCAATGGTGAACGGTACCGGCGTGTCGCCGTTCATGATGTATTGATAATCAACAGCATCAGCGTCCAGTACGAAGAAATCCGTCAGGTTGGTATCCGAATAGATCTCATTAGCGTTGGTATCGGTCGATTCTCGCTTCAGGGGATACAGTTTGATATTCCAGATCATGAATATGGGCAGGAAAGGATCAACCCGGCTGGAAGAGAATGCCGTTAGTGCTTTTTGTGTGGTCCAGGCGACAATGTTCGGAGTCCAGCCGTTATCATCGGCGTTGGTGAAGGTTAAGGTCAACGCCTGAGGAGCCTCCACGACAACAGACTCATTTTTGGCCGGCACGTAGTTTTCGGCCCCGACGGTAGCGTACAGGCTTGTTGCGGGTGGGGTCGGGACCCCACCTGGGTTGGGAGCGATATCCAACGGACTGAGACCACCCTGGCCGTACATCAGGGAGATAATGAAATTGTCCGGTGAACTGACCGCCGGGTTATTTCCACCGCCCTGTGCGGCCAGTGCCGTACTTACTACGGTTGCGAGCATAGGAGTGATCAGATAAGCTTCCCCGATGAGGCATTGCACATCGGTCTGCATGGGCGTATTGTCGGTAATTTCTGGTAACCCGCTGAGTTGAGATACTTTAACCTGAAAATCGTTGTTTTCATAGCTGATGGTGAGGGTGTCCAATAGCTCCTGACTCAATCTAACAAAGACCGTATCGGCATCTCCGTTGCGGGCTACCGGTTCCATCATATCCCCTTCCATCAGAACTACCGGCTCGGCCGGTTCGTAGAAGGAAGGCGCCTTGGCCGTCTGCAGGGTCCATTCCGGATATTGGTTGAGCGCCTGCAGGACGTTGTGGTAATTGGTCCATACTGCATAGGCCAGACTGGAGGTGGAAACGGTACTTCCGGGATTTTGCAGGCCCGTGATCACCCCGGTGATCATATCGGTAGTATACAACAATATTCCGACTTTATTCCCCTGATCGACCACGGCATTCAATTCACCGGAACTGCTGGTAGCCAGAAAGTTGGCCAGATCATTCAGTTCGATATTGGGATCCGTTATTTCTTCAGTGAATAACTTGACGTAATGGGTCCAGTCCATGAACAACTGTTTGCGCATCAGGCTCAGCCCTTCCCGGCCCATATCGTAATCTTTTTGCGCCTGATTGAGCAAGTGCAGCTTTTCTGCCAGGTCGAGCGGCAGCGTGATCTCATCATTCGGATTGGGATTGCCTACCGGAATGGCTTCCTGGTTCTGGGTAATGATCCAAAGGTAGCCGGAAAATATATCGGAAAAGCCGTTGGTGTGGAGCGTCTCTTCCAGCAGGATCAGCTTATTGGGATCTTGCTCCATTTCGGGCAACAGGCCCAGTTGCAGCGCATCCAACAACAATTCATAGTTACTGAGCACTTCATTGTTGTCGGATTGCGCCCCGTCACCCTGCATATCGTACTTCAACAGTGCGGAGACGGCTTCGATAGTAGAGTTGCCTACGGCTATTTCCACCTCAGACGTCCAGGCGGCCGCATTGGCGGGATTGTTGGACTTCAGAAAATAGCTGGTTCCCGGATTGGAAAGCATGTTCCACACGACTTCCTGGGCGGTACCGGCACAGATGGAGCGCGTTGGATAATTGAGCGATTTGATCGTATTATCCGAATTCAGCGTGTAGGAGACATCCTCCAGGTTAAAAGACCAGTGCAGATCCTGGATTGAGATCTGATTGAAAAAATCAGTTGGCGTAAGTTCCGGTGCTACCTGATTGGCATTACAATTATCCAGGTAGGTATTGTAGGCGTCACTGATCTGGCTATCAATGTCAGTCAGGGGGTCATTTCCCACTTCATTCAACCAACCGATCACCTGATAGGAAGCACGGAACTGGACGGCTGCATTATTAGAAAGTGCGTTGTACAAAGTGCTACCCTCGTAGCTTACATCGGCAAAATTATCCCAGAAGCCGAAGACACTCCGGCATTCCGGGTAATAGGAATTGAAATAGGCCCCCACAAAGCCGATGGAGGTCAGGTACAGGGGCAGGTCATCATTTCCGTTGTAAGCCGGCAGATAATTACCGGCTGGTTCGGTGGAGGGATCCCAGTCGCTGTATTCCACCACCCGCCCCATATATTTATAGGGCTGCACCATATAGCCGGGAACGGTTGGGATCGGGACGGAAATAGCTGGGCGTAAGATACCGTATTGGTCTTTGGAAAGATTATCGGCGAGATAATCGCTTTCCACGATCCAGTTCCTGGTACTGATCTCGCCGTAAGTCTTTCCGGATGGATCGTACATACTCAAATACCGGGTTACCAGCCAGCGATTAGGAGCAGGTGGGAAGACCAGATTGCCGCCCTGGGCCGGCTGGGTGCCTTTCCGGAAAAAATCGGGCAGCTCCCACTGCAGGTGTACCCCTACCTCCAGTGGAAAATCGGGACTAATGCCGGGATTGCCGCCTACGACCGTCAGCGGATTGTAGATCTTATCACCGGTGCTGGCTTCCTTGGGAGGTGCTCCGGCATTGCGGTTATACCAGGGCATGTTCTCAAAAGAAGCAGTCTTGCCTTGAAAATTGGACACCACATTCGTCTTGTCGTTATTGTTGACCCGGACCGCGGCGATATTTAAAGGAACGATGGCATTCATAGCGTTGCTTAAGTAGAGGATTTAATAAAACTGACCATACCGACGCCCTCCGTCATTTCGAAGCCCATTTCAGCGGAGTCGATGGAGGTTGGTGCAGTAGTATCCGGAGGAGGCGTTGCATTTTTGTTGGCTTCCAGGATAAGTTCGGCGAGGGAACTCATCTGGACCACCCGCGAATCCTGGCGAAAACAGGAACTGATATCGGTGGGGGTTACCGAAGTGCTCATGGTAACGCTGTTGGTGGTCTTGCCGTCTTCGGTGGTGGATTTGATACCGAAAGTGTACAGGTTCTTTACTGCATTAACGGCCTCGTTCCCCACTTTACAATCGTCCTCAAAACAGTCGATCCCGTAGTGCAATGCCTGCGGGGCTTCGTGGATGTCGACCCGGTAAGCATCACCGGAAACCAGACAGATGAGCGTATCGGAAGTAGGGCCGAGTTGTTCCAGGCGTAGAATGGTCAGCATTTCCGGATCGGGATCCTGAGGTGTATGACCTTCCGGATAGACGTTGACGCCCATATCGGGGTAGTCCAGGACCAGCGAGGAACGCAGCACAAACCCGGAGATGGTAGCGGAGGTATCCAGAGGCTCGGCGGACAGACCGAATATCCTTGCGCGGACTATTGGAATAGAACGCAATAACTGCTGCCGGTGGGCGGGCCGCACCGCTCGTTCCAAATTAAGTTCAGGTGTATTGGTATCGCTGGTGAGGTTGCGACCGATGCTGTTGGCTCCATCCGTGAGCGCATTTACCCAATTGGGGTCCAGGTAGAAGAAACGGATGGATTCCGGTGGCAACATGCCTTCATCAGGCACCAGATAATTGAAGGGAACGCCCTGCAGCAGGCTCAGCTGACTCAGCCAGTTGAGCAGATCTTCCGGCATGTTCGGGTCTTCAAGATTAGCCTGGATGTTCTCCGGATCGGAATAAGTAGCCGAAAGCCGGTTGCCGAAGGCGGTTCTGGAAAATAGGTGTTTCATGTTATTGTTCTTCCTGATTTAGGGCAATAATGGTTCTTTTGAGCAAAGAGCGGGATCCCCGGGGCGCTTTTCCGTCCCTTCCGACCAGCAGTCGTTTGTGCGGCGGATTGAGGTTTAGGGCCGCACCAAAGGTCTCTTCCAGCATCTGATCTTCTACTGAAGTATTGACCTGCTGTTGTAAGCTCTTTTTATAGTTGTACAAGGCCGTAGAAAAGGCTACGTCCTGCAGCGCGATCATACGGCCTATCGTCCAGGCTGCAGCATAGGATACGTCCAGCATACCGGTAGTGGGGTCGAAGATCGTGGCCGCATCGGGCGAAGCAATGGGGAGGCTTACGAATTCATCGGTGATCTCATAGGGCACCAGTGGGCCGCGATACCATGAAACGGTTTGCCCGTTTTCGGTGCGCAGCACTTCGTTCAGGGGCACATAACCCATGTTCAGCGCCCCGGCTACCACGGTATTGCTTCCACTGTACTCCAGCCGGATATTACTGTTGGCTGCGGTGTTTCCGTCATTGAGTCCTTCCAGTTGATGGACGAAGGTGGCTGGCTGTCCGGTACTGAAAAAAGACCAGCTTTTCAATACGGCAAGCCGCAGGAGCTTGCTGCCGTCAAAAGTATTTCCGGAAGGTGCGCCCCCGCCTTCCTCATCGGGAAGGAAATCCTGCAGTTCTTCCAGCGAGACCAGATAGGCATTGGTTTTTTTCTGGGTAGCCGGCAACCGGTTGCCGAAAACAATGGAAAAGGAACCAAGGGGTTCTCCGGGATCGTTTTCGGAAGGGCTGGCGGGTTGGTTCACCAGACTGACCACCCGGCCGTGGGCCATCTGCTCCAGATCGGCAATAGTAGGAGCGATCTGCCAGATGAGGTCCAGCGGCACGTCAATGGTTTGGATCTGGTCTTCCGTCGTTTGACCGGGTTCCAGGCCGTTGGTATTGGTGGCGTCGTTGAAATAAGAGTAGTTATCTTCCAGGGTACTCCCGCTATAGGCCGCTTCCGGGAAGAGATTGCCGATCTTGCTGGTTACCGGTGTGGTAACGAGTGACGGATAAGCAGCCACATCATCTTCATCCAGGATCATGACCCACAACCAGGTCGGTACATCCGCATCGGTATCCGTACCCGGAGGTGGCGGTGAATAAGGTTCCTCATTGGTCGGATACCGCACCCAGGGAAAAGTCTTTTGGGAAAATACCACGTGGGGAAGCACATTACTGAGTTCTCCGGAGGCATTGTCGGCCGGGAAGACGGAGCTGACCACATTTTCTGGATTGGAAAGCACGAAACGATCGGCTGTTACTCCAAATTTGTAGGAGTTGGAATACGCTTCACCACTTACGGGATTGCCATCTGCATCGAGCACCTGCTGGGATACATCTAACTGATACTCGCCGGCATCCAGGCCGGGGAGGAAATGTTGAACAAAAGAAACCTGTTCGTTCAATAAGTCTTGTTCATTATTATTGGAGGCCATATAGGTCTTAATTTCTGATTATCAAATAAGTAGCTTTAGCTGCCAATAGGTTCTCCCAAAATGCCCACCATCGGCCAGTCGGTCAGGGCCTCGGTGGTACTCATTGCTTCCAGGTTGATTGCTGCCGGCGTAAGGGTGGCAAAGCCATTCGCCGTTAGATCATCCAGAATACCCGCCCGTTGGTCGCTCACCCAGTCATCGGTCAGGGTGCTGAGGATATAGTCCTCATCCGTGAAGGATTCTTCAGCGGCACCGCTGACCTGGATCTTCAGATCCTGATCGGTGGCGTCAATCTCAGCCGTTACCGTATAGCTGGTATCAGCCTGTTCGTGGGTGAAGGTGAAGTTGACAATATTTCCCTGCGTAAACAGCAGTTGGATCAACGGCACATTGTTGACCGTATCAGGATTTCGGGGCAATGGGATAAGATTGAAGCCCAGTAGCGTGTCTGGAATCAACTCCGGAGTATTGGGATCATCCGATGCACTGGGATCTCCCCAAAGGGCCGTATTGGAAGCGCCCAATACCGGTTCGATCGCTATGGTGTTGAGGTAATCGTTGAAATTGCCGCCTGCATCGGCTTTCAGAAGCGTGATGGTATGAATAGACTGGACATTCTCCAGTTTCATCGGCTTTACACTGATGTTGGGGTTCCAGACTTCGGTATCGGTGTAGGGCTCCGTACCGGCGGCCAGTTGCAGATAAGGATGCTGGCTCACATCTATGGGAGTTGTGCCGTAATCCGACGGATCATTGGGGATATCGTAGGTCTCTTCGCTGCCGGTAGTCCATTTGGCCTGATTGGCGGGAATAGTCGTCGCCGTTACGATCTCAAAGTTGTTGGGATCCACGATCCAGTCGTATCCGTCATAGTCTTTTTTCAGGAGGCCTACAGATACCGATGCCGTTACGTTAGCTGTAGGCTCCGGATCATCTGTCAGAGCGGCCGGCGTAGTGCGGGCATTCATCATACGGGCCATCCGCATGGTCTTGGGTGGAGGTACGGCATTGCTGCCGCCTTTCGGCAGAAAATTCTCTTCGATATTGTCCCAGGAAACCGGTGTGGGTACAGGAGCTGACGATCCGAAATCAATGGTGAATGTGACCACATCGAGATCGACATGTGCCTTACCGCCAAAGGGCGGACCCCAGATCGTGACATCGGCGCCAATGTTCACTTTGAGAGTGAACAGGCCCAGGTCAATCGAACAGCCGATGTTCACGTAGGCATCTGCTTCATAGAGGAAAGGCGCCCAGCCGATGAGAAAATCCACTCCGGCTAAAAACCAGGCCTTGATCGGTCCGGAACTGAAGGTCGCATTGAACTGGATACCGGCCATAAACATGGAGGGAGTCAGGGCCAGATAGGCCGAGCCGCTCGCCTGGAAAGGCCCGATAGCATAACCCAGGGAGATCCTCGGTACGGTGGGGTACCAGGCAGGTTTGTTATAGGCTGCATTGTAACCACCCAGGGTCACAACGAAGTCTCCCTTATGCTCACCGCTGAACCAGATATAGAAAGCAAACCCTCCGTTTATCTTGACGATGTTGGACAAAATATAGGAAGCCGGGGTGATGACCCCTTCGACGGACAACAAACCGGTAGACGGCGTGAAAGAAGCGACCAGGTCGATCTCAATGTAGGCCACGGGATCAGGGGCACCCTTGGGCAGGGTGATGGCACAGGCTCCCAGGAGTCCGATCTGTAGATCCACCCCAAAAGAGACGGTTACCAGGCCGAATGCCGAGATCATATCAAAAGAGGTGAACTGAATACCGGCGGCCACCCAATATTCTCCCGGTTTGTCCTGGAAAATACTAGCCATTTGCGGCATGACCTTGGCAATGGTATCCGAAGGAGAGGAACCCTCGGCCGGTGCATTATTCGGTAGGAGCAGATAGCCTGGCAAGGTGTCGATATTGGGTAAGATCAGGGTGCGATTGATCCCAAACCCGAAGGCAAGGCCGGTGACATAGAGGAATGGCGGTCCTCCCAGGGGCGCTTCCAGGTTAGCGTACAGGAAGAAGGAAGCCGGTTGGCCGTTCTGGGCCGGGGCATATCCGCCGAGCGCTTTAAAACCGAAGTTGCCCGCCTGTACAATGACCTCTCCGTAGTAATTGGTGATCTCGTCCTGAATGACCTTCAAAAAAGCACCGCCGATGGTCAGGCTGCCTTTTTTGAACTCCATTCCCATGCCCTCCAGATCAAAGCTCACCGTATTACCGGCCGGCATATTGGGCAGGGGTAGGGGGAAGGTGATGGAAAGCCCCTGCAATTCCAGAGAAAAGCCGCCCAGGGCGAAACCGGCGCTAAAGCCGAAAGTAGCTTCTCCATTTTTATAATTCACGCCGATCTGCTTTAGATTGATCGGACCGAAGGTCTTGTTGATCTTAATCCAGTGGATGGGGCTGGATGGCGGGCTGGTATTGACCTCCTTACCGCTGCTGTAATAACTTGCCGGCCCCTCGGAGGGAGTTGCCGCCGGTAAAGACATGGGCAACGCAAAATTGCTGACGGTCTCATCATTGCTGCTATCCCCCAACTGATCATTGCTGGCGGAGCTTCCTTTCATCAAACCGGCGGTGAAGGAAAAACCTTTTTTGGCAAGGCTGAAGGTGGTTTTATTACCACTGGTATCGATGCTGTAGTCTTTCTTGTTCTTCGCACTATCGGAGGAGCGGGTGTATAATGGGTTATCTGAGCTACTTACTTTGGGGATGTTGAAAGTTACCTTATCTTTTCCCTCTGCGGAAGGATCGACATTGGTGTAGGAAAAACCGATCTTCTGCAGGCTGTAATCTTTAAAGACCGGCACATTGCCCACCAGAGGCAGCTTGGAAAAGGCCAGGTTGGTTTCGACGGAGCCGCCCACTACATAGGCACTGCTTTGCTCTCCTTTGGTGAGGATGGTATCGGCGTAGAAGGTGAGGGTGATGTCCCTGGTCGTATTGCCATTGCGGTAGATCAGATCGAATTTGGCAGAAGCCCCCATTTCGGTGGTCTGCTTAGCTGTACCGGCCGCAACACCTTCTGAGGACTCATTCTGGCTGGACGGGACAGTAGATATGACCTGCCCGGCAATATAGTCGATATCGGCTTCCAGATCCAACTCCGGCGGTAGTTCAACGTCTACCCCAAACTGCTGACCGACGTAGCTGATAAAATCCCCAATATTGATCTCCGCTGTTTGCATGCAGCCGTTAAAAGTGTATACGGTCTGATTGTTTGCCGTATTCACTTCCGCATCCAGGGAAACCGGGACGGAGCCTATTTCCAGGTTGAGACCGATCTTGAGATCAATGGCAGTAGTAGACATATCTGGCGGAATTATTAGTTTTCAGAATTTTTCTTTTCTGCCGAAAAGGCGATAGAAAGGTTTTCGATCTTCAGCCAATTGGCCAACACACCCGGCATTTCGATCAGCCCGGTGGACGGATCCGAGCCCTGTACATCCAGATTGAAGGAGAATAGGAATTCACTGGAAGAAGAGTTCAGCGAGAATTCATAGACATTGATCAGCGTCTGATTGCTGGAATTAAAATTATCGGGCGTGAGGGAGGGAAAAGCCTGGGTAATCAAGGACATATTCGGGTTCTGCGACAGATCTCCTCCGTTCAATTTGGTTTCAATGAAATTGATCATATCCCCTAGGTAAATGGTTACGGGCGGATCGCTGGAGTCGCGATCCAGTTTAAATAGGAAACCGTTTTCGACTCCATCCTGAGAATTATCATCACCGATCACCGCTTCGGTGATCAGAGGGATCTCTTCACTGCCGACCAACAAAGTGACTTTAAATTTTATACTGGTGGTACTCATAGGTTATTAGGTTCACTGCGAATAAAAATATACTGCTTCAGGATTCGTAGGAAACGGAAATACTGAAGTCCTTGATATCCAGGCTTTGGGTTTGGAAAAGACCGAATGTGCTGCTCATGGCAATGTCTACCGAGAATTCGGAGATGGTGCCGCTACTGGTATCGGCAGCCGTATTAAAATCGAACTTTTCCAGGGTGATCGTTGAGGCAATACCTGTATTAAAAGTGCCGTCGTCCAACAGATCGGAAATAATGGTGGATACAGGCTGATCATCAGGATTATCAAAATTGCCGGAAACCACGAAGGTCGGATTCTGCTTGGTAGGCATCTCCATTTGAAATTCAAAGGTGAAATCCGGGGGCGATGCCGGTGGATCAGATTGCTTACCATAGGGATAGAGATTGACGGAGCCATCCAGTCCCCAGGTGACCGTAGGACTGCTGGTCGGATTGGTCAGGTTGATCCAGATGGCCAGCGGGCTCAGGAACAGGGCGTTTGGCTTAAGAGGAATATTGACAATGCCGATGGAAACACTGGCGGTGGCTACCGACACAGATACTTTTGGCGAAATGCTGACATTCAAGGCCAGGTCCATGCTCAGCAGATTAAGCGTCGTGGTGTTTGGGGTATAATAACTCGATGGCAAAGTATCCGGGAAAAAAGTGGAGAAATCACTTCCTCCAGCCAGGAAATTCAGGTCACTGAGTTGCACGCCGAAGTTCTCAAATTCAGCTTTCAAGGTAAATAAGCCGATGGACATCGGAATCTGGGTAGTCAGGGTACCGGTACCACTTCCGATGGCAATGGTAACGTTCAGGTCGAATTCGTCGGTCGTCGGATCATCATCGGCGGTAGCCGAAGCAGGAGTGGTATTATCGATGCTTATCCAGGCTTTTTGCGTGATGTCTCCACCGATCAACGGAATGAGCTTGGCGACGGCGGCCGTGATATCATCATCATCGGTGGAAGATAATTTTACTGTGAGCGTATTATCATCGGTGGTTACGGTGCCCGACATCGGGATACTCGATAAACCTGTGATGGCATCCAGCACCTTCATGGTCTTGCCGGTGGCTGACAGGTTCAGGGGAGCCGAAAAGCTGGTGCCATCCACCGGAGAACTCCCCTCCGCTACATCAAAGACCAGTATATTCAGGATACTATTGGCCAGTGCCGGATAGGTCTTACCATATTGATCGGTAAATTTCCAATTTGCCATATTCATTCATTTGGTAGAATACAAATCCAGTTGCAAATCCACTGTAATGGATTTAACATCAAGTACTGTTCGAAATTATTGACTTACCGGGTCAAAAATTTACGAGGAACATCGACAGTCTACTATGCTGATGTGCGAGCGCTGTACGGAATTGAAGTATGCAGCAAAAAATAAATGGCCGACCTGAGCCTTACCATTCTATTACCACCGGTAAATGATCGCTGACCTTGTTGAACATAGACAAAATCGAGCGGGAAGTGGCAGGGCTGGAACCGAATACGATGGGTGTGCCCGTCGCATTCATATTTCTGGCATTCCCGATCATATCTACTACGGTTTCGGCGGAATTACCGGTCGTTAAACTTTTATTGAAGATGATGTTATCGTATGCGTCATTGAGGTACTGGGACTGGCCGGTCTGGCCGGAAGCCAGTTTATTGCGTACACTCGACAAGGTCCCATTCGGGATATTGGTCTTATATCCGGTACTGAACAGATCAGTGAAGGGTTCTACGTCAATAAGCATCCCGCCACTGTTCTTTTCGTAGGTCGAATCCGGGTTGCAGTTAAAATCCCCCATATAAAAGGTGTTACTCATGGTAGCGGGATTGATGGTCTGCAAAACATTACAATACTGGATCGGTGGTTTGTATTTGAGATCCGGATTACCTCCCTTCGGGGGTGGTGCATGAATGCCGACCACCTGGAAAGTACTGCTGTCGGCTTTGACCTGGAATTGCGCCCCTCCGGGAGTACGTGGGTTGATCCACTTCTGATTGGTATTGTTTCGGAAAACGTAGAACGACTGCAGGTTGAGTGTTACGGTATTATAGATGACGCCAACGGTTTCGTGATAACCGGTGATCACTGGGGTAGCGTAGGCATATTTGAAGGAATCCAAATTTCCGTAGCGGGCGTTGGAAGCCAGATTCATGGCATCGCGGATAGCCGTAAGGGTAGGCAGGCAGGTACCGCTGATCGTTTTCCCTTTTTGATTGCCACCGGTTTTCAATTCGATCACTACAAACACGTCCGCCGGATTGGTGGACAGATTGGTAATATTATTCCAGTTGCCGGAGCCCATGACAAGATTGGTAATATAACTCAATACATTTCCACCTAGCCCATAGGAGGAAAAGGTAGTACTGAATTTATTCTGCAACTTGCTATACCCAATGTTCTTGAGATTCCACGAAACGATCTTCATATCGGTCTCTTTCGATAGATTTATTTATAGCCTTTTTTGACTTCAAAAATGTTTTATGGCTAATGCACGCTGGAGACTGTGAGCATTCAAGCAATAAGCAGCATAGGCAAGGTAGCTAGCAAATAACTACATTAACCTTTTGAATAAGAGAGTCTTTTTACCAGAGGAATGGTAGAGGTAATTTAAACTAGATATATGGACTGTGTAATTTAATGATCCTAAGACAAGGGCTGGCAAGCATATAAGGGATATCTCCGAGATCACTAAATTTTAATTCGTCCCAATATATAAAATCTGGCCTACAGATGCAACGCTTTTGCTAAATAAGTAATATAATAATTTTTCTTTGTGGCATAATTATTCTAATTGGCAGTTCACAATTCGGTATTCTTTTAGCTCGATAAAAAAGTGATCATATGCCCAAACAAAGCGCCGGTATACTAGTCTACAAGAAGATATCAGATCAGGTTCTGGTCTTGCTGGCACACCCCGGCGGCCCGTTCTGGAGACATAAAGACCTGGGCAGCTGGTCCATTCCCAAAGGCGAATTTACCGAT
>JAGQXH010000600.1 GCA_020436695.1 Lewinella sp.
TTACGATGTGGATGAATGGGAACTGTACGACCGCATGAAGGATCCGGGTGAGATGAACAATGTATATGATGATCCGGCTTACGCCGAAGTGGTGGCCCAACTGAAAAAAGACCTGGCTGCTTTACGCACGAAATACAAGGATTCGGAAGAGCTGGACCAAAAGTATATTGATCAGTATAAGCAGTAGAGTTCTTAGACAGAAAAAGTGTAACAGTGATCGACCTGCATTAAAAATGATTGGATTAATGGCTAAATTGCTATTATGGTTAATATGGCTGAATCGTCTAGCCATAATAACCATATTAGCCATAAAACCATCCATAAGTACGATTATAGAAAGTCAACTCATCATTGTTTCACTATATATGACCGAGAACTAGCCATTCCTAAAAACACCTAACCAAACTGACTTATGTTCGCTGCCCTTTTAAGCAAAGTATTCCTACCACTATCCCTGGCCATCATTATGCTCGGCATGGGAATGACCCTGGTGCCGGCCGATTTCACCAGGATCGTCAAATACCCGAAAGCCATTCTGACCGGCCTGGCCAATCAATTGATATTGCTGCCCATCATCGGGTTTTTGCTGGCCATTGTTTTTAAGCTCGAACCCCTGATGGCGGTTGGCGTTATGATCCTGGCTACTTGTCCGGGTGGACCGACCAGTAATCTGATCACCCAGGTTTGCCGGGGTAATATTGCCCTGTCTGTAACACTGACGGCCATCGCCAGTTTTGTAAGCATTCTGACCATCCCCTTTCTGCTATCCTATGCAATCCACTATTTCGGAGGGGGGACCAATGTGGATATCGATCTGCCCATCGTGAGCACTATTCTGCAGATCATGGTCATTACGGTCATCCCCATTTCCATCGGGATGATCATCCGACGGTACAAAGTCGATTTTGCCAACCGGATGGAAAAGCCCATGCGTATCGCCTCTACCGTTATTTTTATTTTGGTATTCATCGCCGTGGTCGCGGCCAATTTCAGCCTGATCGGGGAGGCCATGAAAAGAGTGGGGCTTGTCACACTCCTTCTCAATCTGGGGACTATGGGTCTCGGGTTTTTGACGGCCCGGCTCCTGCAACTGAACTTTAAAAATGCCATTTCCATCACCATCGAAAGCGGCATCCAGAACGGCACGCTGGCCTTTGTGATCGCCACTACCATCCTGAATAATATTGAAATGGGCATCCCGACCGCAGCTTATTCGATGTGGATGTTTGTGACCGGCGGGATATTGATGTGGCAACTGGGGAAGCGGAGAGTGATAGAGACAAAGGCTGGAGTTAATGTTGAAGCCTAGGTTCACTAATTGCCGGAAGATAGACTGTTTTCTGACCAAATCGGTAATCGGAAGGAAAATAGGCAACCGGCGTTGCAAACGCCGGTTAGCGACTAGTACGAATCATGAAAGGAATATACTACAGGCAGCGTTGTTGTTTTCCTAACTGCCAGTTGTCATCTTTGCCATTATTGTGTCCGCTGATCGTCGTTTGCAACGACGATCCCATATCAAGAACCGACAACTAGCCAATGACCAATTAAGTAAGCATCTATTTGGTTGATAAACCCTAATTCAACACCCACAGACCGTAATCCAGGCCGCAATAGCAAACGATCCAACTTGCCTCTTCCTTGAAAATCAACTATCTTACAAGCACTTTTTTTCATCTAACGCGCTCAACATGTCTGAAAGAACCGGCTACAACATCGTAGACCAATACGGTCTATACTTTGTTACCTTCACCATTGTCGGCTGGGTCGACGTATTTTCCCGAAAAGAATGCAAACAGATCATTATCGATGCTTTACGATACTGCATTGCAAATAAAGGTTTAGTAGTGCATGCCTACGTGATCATGGAAAGTCATATACATCTGATCCTTTCTGCTACTGAAGAAAGTCAGGGCCTGTCGGCCATCATCCGTGATTTCAAGAAGCACACGTCCAAAGAGATTCTGAAGTGGGTTCGCCAGGGCGGCCGGGAAAGCCGGAAGGAATGGATGTTGATCGTTTTTAAATATCACGCTAAATACAATAAACGAAATGCCGAATATCAGGTCTGGCAACAGGATAATCGGCCAAAGGAATTGTATTATCCCAGATTTATTATGCAGAAGATCGGGTATATTCATCGCAATCCGGTCGTCGCGGGCATTGTGGATGAAGTAGGGGCTTATTTGCATAGCAGTGCGAGGAATTACCAGGGTAGAGCTGACTACTTGTTGGAGATACAAGTGATTGATTTTGGTGTGCAGGAAGGGTTTATTCCTATGTAGGGAGATAAGTATGATCTATGTCGGACGTCAGTTCTGTGAGATGGATAGGCAACCGGCGTTGCAAACGCCGGTTAGCGAAAGTGAGCAGCACTAAAATGATGAAAATATTTCTGTAAGTCATAACCTCATTAATCGGTGATTGACTTTCATATCAATGCGTAAGCTGTCAACTATTTCCATTCAAATATTCATCTCCCCCGCAACCCAGATCCGGTTGAGGCCATTGAGAGAGTCAACTTCCGTACTTATATTTAATTGATCCACAAACTCCACGGCATATTCCAATCCATAATCGACCAATAACTGGGAAGCATTGACTTTTATCTCATCCCCCACCAACTTTACGTAGGGAGGCAGATCCCGATTGATCTTTTTGGAGAGCAGTTGAATAAGGGTCTCTTCGGCCTTTCCAAAACCACCCTTAATATCTTCTATCTTCGCAATGGTATGGAATTGGTCATCCACTTCCAAAGCCTCTTCCAGTCGGAGGGAAATGAGCCTGGACACTTTGGTCCTGAAGATCATTTTGACCATAGCATCTACCTCCACCTGCATGTCGTTATCCGGTAATAAGGTCAGGTGCATCCGTTGGATGGATTCTCCCTGTAGGGTTGCGGCGATAAAATCATTAAGGATGGATTCGGGTATGGGTAGATTGACTTTTATCTGGGTACCTTTGAAGTCCTGGAAGCGGTTGCGTTTTATTTTTTCAATTAGGTCTTTCATTGTTCCTGTCTATCCGGTTAGAGAAAAGTTTAAACCTGTCGGAATTCGGTTCGTTTAGTAAACGGATGCAGTTTCTTTAATGTTCTAAGCAGGCCGCAAAGTTTGCTTTGTCGGCGTTATTCAGAAAATTCAATTGTGATTTCACTATCATCTATAAATAAATTTTAAGTCGTTGCCCAATGAAAATGATCGCTTCACTAAATAGGATAGATCGGGAGCTATTTATTGCGCTTATCCTTACTCTGATGTTTTGCACCGCTTGTGCCCATGACCAGCAAGAAAGTACACAGCAATCGGAACAGATTGTGCCCACAGGTCCAATCGGGCCATCTGCCCCGTCACCGGCCGAGGCCAAAGATGGCAAAAGCAAGGCAGAATGGTGCTCTTTGGACATCCTGAAATATACCGAAAACCGGCTGGGACAACTGGATGCCGAGACGGTTTTGCAGTTTCTGACTACTTTTCATAAACCCTGCAAAAGCAATACGGAATACTCCGAATGGGCCAACGAATTGTTATTCGGCATTATCCAAAGACAACCGGTCCTATTGATCCAGGTATTGGCTGAGCATCCCGATCTTGAAGAAGACTATATTTTAATGGAACTGGCAACCCCCGTTCACGATAATGTTGATCTGGATCTGATACTAAAAAAGCTGAAAGCCCTGGATGTGCCGAATGACAAAAACTGGAAACAAAGATTGATCTTCAGTATTGAAAATGCGATGGGAAAATTTGGCTGAGAGCGGTTGCGGCAGCAACCATTCTGCCTTATTTGCGCATCTTGATTATAGCAGGAAGTATTGAAATCCATTTATTGTACCCAAACAATTGGACATGATACTACCATGGATCATCCTCTTTTCCATCGGACAGATAATTGGCTACCGGATTACTGATCACTTTGGCTTTAGGACCGGAAGAATACTCATTTTACTATCCGTACTTATCCATTATTTTTTCATTCTCCCACCCTGGTTCTTTCCGGAATCCGATACTGAAGGAATCAACTGCGGAATGCCGGCCTTGGGAATAACGCTGGCATTTTGGATAGTTGGCGGCGCAATGGCTATCATTGTCCATTTAGCTTACTACTTTTATCGTAAAAGTCAGGAAAAGGACGAGATGAATATGTTATAGGCAGGCCTCTGATGAAAATGCGTTGTCTCTTGATCAGCAGAACGGGTACATCAGATATCGATAAAGATAGTAATTTAGCAGAGAACGAAATCAGTGATATGAACCGGAAAACCAATATTCAACTTAATCTCAGCCCCGCAGAGCGGGCAAAACTGCGGGCTAATAAGGTGAAAAAAAGCGAGATCACCGATTTCGCGGTAGATGAACTGGCCCAGATGCTGGAAGTCCCGATCGAAAGAGCAAAGGAGCTCTATGCCCTGGCCGATTTTCAGCAGATCCCCTCAGTGGGCATCCGATTTGCCGAAGACCTGATCTTTCTGGGGTACTATTCGGTAGATGAATTGAAGGGCTTGGATGGGGCAAAGCTCACCGAAGCCTACGAGCGGAAGAAAGGGTATTGGATCGATCCCTGTGTGGAAGACCAGTTTCGCCTGGTTGTTTATTTTGCCGATACGCATGACTATTCCAAGAACTGGTGGGATTTTACTCCCGAAAGAAAACAATATCGATTGGAAAAAGACTACCCCAGCAACCGACCGGTAACTGCCTGGTATGAAGTATTGGGAATAAACCGAAAGTGAAATGCTGAGTGAACTTGCAAAACAAAAGCCCTAAATATGAAATCGCTGACCATCTCTCTGCTTATTTTGCTTCCGTTCTTGGCGAATGGTCAAACGCGAATTGATACGCTATTTGCGGTTGCAGATCACCATTTTCAAAATAAAAACTACGATCGGGCACAGGAATTGTACGGTAATCTGAAGTCAGTGCTGGATAAAGGGACCAACGATTACAACTATGCAGCGGACCAGATCGCTATGATCCGTTTTTTTGACAGGGATGCTTTGCGACAGCAGGGAAAGTACCGGGAATCTATTAATTATCTAATGGATTTCATTCGCTATATCGAGGAGGAACGGGAATTTATTCGTCCGTTGTGGTACGATGAAAAACGCTATTTTCTGATCAAGACCATTATTCAGAACTATTTCGCCCTCGGAGAACTCGAAAAAGCCCGGATCTATCAGGATATGCTCTATGCTGCCTATAGGGCAAAATTATTACCGGAAGGGATCGACGAATACTACAGTTTTGAAATGTTTAGATGGCAGGATAAAAACGTCTGGGGATACGAATGGTACCCGGAATTGGGTGACCCGGAAGCAGAGGGTAGCTTTTCGAAGATCATCTATTTTGTCTACAGCACCGACGAAGCGGGGCAGGACAAAGATCAACTTTTTCGCCTGCATGTGCTGAAAGTGCATAAGATCG
>JAGQXH010000601.1 GCA_020436695.1 Lewinella sp.
TTTTTTTTTAGCTTGTAAGTGTGAACACCATCAAGCAACAGTTTTTCGATGTCGTCGCAGATGAATTCCTGGAAGCCGTAATCATAAGTGGTCCAACCGGAAACAGTGCCCGGGCAGAACTCCAGTACGGGAGGTTCTTTGTCTTCGGCAGTTACATAACCCCAGCAGGTATTGTTGGGATCATTGTCGTCGGTAACGACATACTTGTAAGTACCGCAGCCCTGGATCTTGTTATCAGCACCAACTCCGTCTTCTACAATAACGGTAGCGTCGCACTCGAAACCGGGAGCAGCGCTCTCCAGCGTCAAGGTAGCTTCGCAACCATCCTGCAGGCTGACGTTAAGCTGGCCAGGACAAACTACCTCGCCACAATCTTGCGCGGAAGCCTGACTTGTAAATGATAGGGAGCAGATCAAGCTCAATACAAAAGCCACTATTACCGAATGAGGCTTTCGTAGACTAAGTAGATTTCGTTTCATAAATTGATCGTCTTTTAAAAAGAAAGGAGAGGATCCTGAAGAAGGGACTTCACACCTTTCATGAGAAAATGATATTGGTCGTAAAAATAAGGTCAAACTATACAAAATACAAACAGAAAAAACCTGCCTAATAAATTGGTCGAGCTAAGTTTTTTCCAAAAAGCGTCAAAATAAAATACCCTAATCATCAGCCTGTGGCTGGAATTGATGCATAAAGATAATAGTAATATTAAAATTCCCAAAAAAAAAGTCGCATGGAAAGGGGATTTGTATTGAATGGTAGGTTTGAAGAGTTAAGTGGGGGTAAAAACAAAAGAAACGGGAATTTGAGAAAGGGAGTCGGTAGACGGTAAAAGATCAAAAGACCGGCCTCTTCGAGGATGGAGAGGGCAACGCTTTTGATCTTTTACCAAATTTTTATCTAATACAACGCCATATCAAACTGCCACCGGTATTGCTTCGTCAGTTCATGCTGGGGCCCCCAACCATGAAACAATGCAATGGCCAATCGCCGCGGAAGATCATCCTGATAAGATTTATCGATACCTACGGCTTTTATGATGGCCTCTATGGCAGCTTCGTTCTCCTGATTTTCCAATGCTTCCCTCGCCTTGATCAATTCCAGACCGACTGGATTGCCGTTAGCTTCCAGCTCATTGAGTTCCGCCAGGAGACGTACATCTTCAGCGGATTCAAATAGAGGATGTCCCAATTTAATGTCTTCCACCAGTTCCTTGGCGCGGGTGGGTTCGGAAAGTACCAGCAGACGCGCCAGTTCCAGCCGGGCTTCCGGCATATCCGGGTTGCTGGCAACAAACTGTTCTAGCGATGTAGCATCGATCATTTCTGCATTCTGGATCTCAAATAGAATGCGTTCCAGTTCTTCCTTGCGATCGTCGGGGAGGTGCTCATCCAGCCAGCGGATGATGGAGGCACGGGGCAAAGCTCCCGCAAACTCGCCGATCACTTCGCCGCGATAGAATAATTTTACATTTGGAATACTCATAATGCGGTAATCCCGGGCCAGGTCTTCCTCTTCTTCCGTATTGACTTTCACCAGTTCCCAACGATCACTTTGCTCTCCGGCTAATTGTTCAATAGTGGGGCCGAGTACTCGGCAGGGACCGCACCAGGGAGCCCAGAAATCTACCAGTACCGGTTTATCGAAACTCCGTTCGATGACGTCTTGCTGAAAATTGAGTGCGTCCATGAATCGTATATTTTGTAGTCAGATGGTACAACTTACGACTAAAATCGTCTTTGTTTTGTAACTCTCGTCACATTCCTCCCCGTCTAAATATCAATTAATCGAAATTACACAATGGCATAGGGGACTTCCGGTTAATATTACATCCTATCAATGAAAAAAGTTTGCTGGTAAATGGTTGCCAACGTTAAAAAATGATACGCAAATGAATAAGATCTTAACCCTTCTGTTTTGTCTTTCAGTCTGGAGCCTGAGTGCTCAGCAGGAAACCTTATTTGACGATCTGGATGTGATAGGCGGTTTCGGTAGCCCCATCGTCGAGATCGGTTCTATCAATGGTGAGATCGGTGCCGATGTCGGTGGCGGTGGAGCCCTGGTGATGGACCGGCTATTTATCGGCGGTTACGGCATGGGGACCGATTATCCGGAGTACACCATTGCCGACGGCGAGAATGCCGGTCAATACAACATTCGTTTCAAGCATGGCGGTCTGTGGTTCGGTTATGTTACCGATCAGTACAAACTGGTACACTTCTATTCCAGCATGAAGATCGGCTGGGGCAAGTCACAACTGCGCGTGGATAAGGATGCCTTGTTCTCCGACCGCAACTTCGTGATGATCCCGGAAGCCGGCATAGAGATCAACCTGACCGATTTCTTCAAACTCTCACTTACCGGCGGTTATCGCTGGGTGAACGGCATTACCAAACTGCCTGGCCTGGACAATGAAGCATTCAGCAGTCCGGTAGGCGTTATTACCTTCCGCTTCGGTGGCTTTGGTGATTATGATAATGACTGGGATTGGTAATATTGACCGGTTTTGGGTATTCGGAGCTGAGTGTTTGGCTTTCGACGTAGATAAACACCTTATTAATATGCAGTCAGTTTCGAATACCCGACAACAAATGCCCAATTTACAAATTCTTAATATCCCGGATACCTCCTCTTTCCTGCCAAGAGAATACATTTGTCTGCAGCACTGACCCATTCCATTATGCAGACCAGTAAGATCGCCGTTTTTACCAATCCCAATACTGAATTGGAGTTACGATCCGTTCCCGTCCTCTTTCCGGGTGATGGGGAGATATTGGTGAAAATTGAATACACAACGTTGTGCGGCAGCGATCTCAAAACTTATACCGGCGCGCGTCGGGAAAAAACACCAACTATACTTGGGCACGAGATCGTGGGGCGTATTGCCGCTTTCGGCCCCGGCGCCCTTCATGTTGATCAAAGGGGCGATCGTCTTTCCATTGATGACCTTATTACCTGGGCAATATACTGCAGCGAGCCGGATAGCGATCTGGCCCGAAAAGGGATTCCGCAAAAGGGACCGGGACTTTTTAAATATGGTCACGAGCAATTGACCCCCACCTGTGGATTGCACGGCGGACTTGCCGAATTCGTGCTATTGCGCAAGCATACGCCTATTGTAAAGTTTCAAAAACAGATCCCGTTGCCGGTCATCGCACCGGTAAATTGCGCGGTAGCCACTATTGCCGGCGCTTTTCGGCTCGCTGGAGACGTTTCCGGGAAAAACGTCCTGGTTAGTGGCGTAGGGATGCTGGGGGTGGTGGCTTGTGCAATGGCTCGAAGTAAAGGCGCAAAGTTGGTGGCAGCACTCGATCTTGATCCACAACGCCTGGAAACGGCCCTTCGTTTTGGTGCGAACCTGGCATTGTTATCCGATGCGGATATTCCGGAGGCTTTACGGGAAACAGCAGGATTTGATCGTCCAATAGATCTGATCATCGAGTGCAGCGGCGTACCGGAAGTAATGAGTGCGGGCTTGAAGTGGCTCGGTATTGGTGGAACAGCTATCTGGGTAGGCGCTACATATCCGGCTGCACCGGTTGCCGTTGATGCAGAATATCTGTTACGCAATTTACTGACCATAAAGGGATTGCATAACTACAATGCCGGCGATCTGGTGAGTGCCGTGGAATTTATGGAACAATACCACTCTGAATTCCCATTTGCAGCATTAATTTACGATGGTTTCCGGCTGACCGAAGTCAACGAAGCTTTTTCCTATGCGGTGCAGCAACGACCGTATCGGGTAGGCATTACAATATAATTCATCTTAGTTGTCAGTAAATAGTGATCAATTGTGATGAGCGAAGCTAAAATTAGATCGATCAACACGAAACTGGTGAGCTGAAGTGCTCATTTTCCTTGAATCGGGGTCTATATTTGATTTTTTGCACTGGTACGACCCCACTGACGACTGACAACTGGGTAACTGACAACTTGAGTTAATTACTATGGAGAAGAATCCGACCTCCCGCGTGGAAAGGTGGCTACAAAAGACCAATGCCATTAATTTTTCTATATACTGCATCACCGCGGCTTTTTTGACCTACTGCAGCATGTATGCTTTCCGTAAACCTTTTACCGCCGGTGTATTCGCCGATCTGCAACTATGGGGGATTGATTACAAGATCGTATTGATCATTGCACAGGTACTGGGCTATATGTTGTCCAAGTTTATAGGTATTAAGGTGGTATCGGAAATGCAACCACAGGGACGCATTAAAAGCATATTGGTGTTGATCGGTATTGCCTGGTTGGCTTTACTGCTATTCGGACTGATTCCCTACCCTTACAATTTTGTCGCACTCTTTCTAAATGGATTGCCATTGGGTATGATCTGGGGTATTGTTTTTTCCTTTCTGGAGGGACGCCGTTTTACCGAGTTGCTGGGAGCGGGGATGAGCGCTAGTTTTATTGTATCATCCGGATTGGTAAAAGCAACAGGGAGGGGCCTCATTGATGGGTACGGTATTTCCGAGTTCTGGATGCCTTTTCTTACCGGAATGCTATTCGTGCCGTTGCTTTTCCTGGGCGTATGGATGTTGAGCAAGATTCCGCCGCCCACTGCTGAAGATGTATCCATGCGCACCCAAAGAATACCGATGGGGCGAAGAGAACGTGTACAGTTTTTCCTGGCTTTTGCTCCAGGCATTATATTAATGGTGGCCATCTTTATCGGACTGACTATTTTTCGGGACCTGCGGGACAACTTTGCCGTCGAACTCTGGGCGGCCCTGGGTTACGCTGATGCGCCGGAGATACTGTTAACTGCTGAGATCCCTATTGCCGTATGTGTGCTGATCATCATCGGTCTGATGATGTTTATTAAAAATAACCGCATCGCCTTTTACGCCAATCACTGCATTATTATTCTGGGCGGTTTACTGGTGCTGGTCACTACCTGGATGTTTGCCAATGGCGCGCTCCACCCGGCGGCCTGGATGATCATCATCGGGTTTGGTATGTACCTGGCCTATATCTCCTATCACACCATGCTTTTTGAACGCTGGATCGCCCTTTTTGAGTACAAGAGCAATATCGGTTACCTAATGTACGTGGCTGATGCTTTCGGCTATCTGGGAAGTGTGGCCATCCTGCTGTTCAGGAACTTTGGGGCCGGTAATGTGAGCTGGCTGACCTTCTTCACCCGCAGTGCCTACATCATGGGTGGTTTTACGGTAGTGACCGGATTGGTAGCAACGCTGTACTTCCTGCAGCGGGAGCGGGTTAAGGTTAGGGAGGGCGGACGGCCCTCCTTTATCGTGCCTGACGGACGACGTGATCCCATTGGACGCGTCTGACGGCCGCTTCGATGCCTTTGGCCGGGGCTGACGGACGGGGGGATGGAAAAAGTCCAAACTATGATTTTGATGAATAATAATGTTTGGTTTGCCTTGACTCAGCCCCTCTAACT
>JAGQXH010000602.1 GCA_020436695.1 Lewinella sp.
GGTAGCATTGGATGATACCAATTCAGGTATTACCGGTACGCCGATCTCCGGGCAGGTATTAACCAACGACAGCGACCCGGATGGAGACATACTGATCGTCAATACTACTCCCATAAGCGGGCCGGTGAATGGTGTGGTTACACTGAATCCTGATGGCACTTATACCTATATCTCGAATTCCGGTTTTATAGGAACGGATGCGTTTGTCTATGAGATCTGTGATCCGGGTGGACTTTGCGATCAGGCTACCGTGATCATTACCGTCATTGAAGATCCGGATGGTCAGGGCAATGATCCTCCGGTTGCAAATGATGATTTCGCATCTACCCTGGTCAATACCCCGGTTAGCGGTAATGTACTGACCAATGACTTTGAACCGGATGGAGATCTCATTATACTGAATACCACTCCCATTTCCGGACCGTCTAATGGTACGGTGACTTTACTTCCTAATGGCGATTATACCTACACTCCGGCACCCGGATTCATCGGTATTGATATTTTCGTTTATGAGATCTGTGATCCATATGGACTTTGCGATCAGGCAACCGTGGTGATTATTATAGATGAAGATCCCACGGGGCAGGGAACACAACCTCCGGTGGCAGTGGATGACTACTACGAAACGGCAGTAAATATACCTGTTGATGGAAATGTATTGTTGAATGACTATGATCCCGATGATATCTACCTGATCGTTAATACCAATCCGGTCATTGATCCGGTGAATGGCACCGTAGTCCTTAACAATGATGGTACTTTTACTTATACGCCCGATACAGATTTCGTAGGAGAAGATACCTTTACCTATGAAGTTTGCGATCCGGGTGGAAGATGTGATCAGGCTGTCGTTACCATAGTTGTATATGAAGACTGTGGCAGTGAGCTGGTTTGTGCCGGCACATTGAATGTAAGCTTGCAGGACAACTGCGAAGCCGTACTGAACCTGGAAAGTGCAGCACCGGGATTCCATTGCCCTGTGATCATAATTGTGGAAGATGGAGTAGGCAATGATAATGTCATTCAGGGCTGTGGTACTTATAAATATAGCATTACGGATGCCAATGATCCTAATAATACCTGCTGGGGATTCATTACGGCGGAAGACAAGCAGGCACCTGTATTGTCCTATTGCCCCTCCACGGTATCCGGATGGTCTACCTATGACTATGGATTCCAGGATTTTGTTTGCGATGATGTGTCGAAACTGCTTTTCGATGAGCCGGTTACCTACCAATTGGATAAAGACGGCAATCTGATCGCAGGATCGATCTCTACCCATCAGGCCAAATTCCTGTTCCGGTACGTGACCGGTTATGCAGAATTCACGGATAACTGCGGAGATATCTTCGTAACGGTTGAAGATGAATTGATCGAGGGATATGATCCGGATTGTGATGAAGTAACCATTCGCCGGAAATTCACGGCCCGGGATGCCTGTAAGCAACTCTTGTCTCCGGACGTTTGCTATCAGAGTATCGTGATCTGCAAGCCGACGCTGCGCGAGGTTTATTGTCCGGATGATGCCGAACTTTCTTGTGAAGATGAGCTCAAACTGGATGCACATGGCAATCCTCATCCGGATGTAACCGGCTATCCCTGGTTGTACTCCGCTTTTGATGCCGATTTCGATCCGAAGAATGACGACTGGCTGGATTATGACCACAAAGTCTATCTGAATGAAGCTTACTGTAACATAGCGGCTTCTTATACCGATGGCAGTCGCATCGAGGTATGTGAAGGCACGTATAAGATCGTACGTACCTGGGAAATTCTGGACTGGTGTTCCAAAGAGATCATAGAATGTAAGCAGATCATCAAAGTAGGCGACAGTGAAGGCCCGACCGTACAGTGTGAAGAGGTAGATTTTGACAACGACGGTTATCCTGATCTGCCGGCCTATTCCACCGGTCCTTACGACTGTACAGCCGCTTTCCATGTACCACTGCCGGTAGTGAAAGACAATTGCTCCAGTTGGGAGGTGCTAACGGAGATCATAGCCTATGCTACCAACGGACCGGTAGTAGCAGCTATTCTACCCGGCCAAACGCGATACGTGAGCGGAATTCCATTGGGCTGTCACTTTATCAGATATACCGTTACCGATGACTGCGGCAACAAGACGGTGCAATACTGCCCGTTTTACGTAGAAGATCAGATCGAACCCATCGCAGTATGCGATGACGATCTGCACGTATCCATCGGTGGCCAGGGACTGGCCCGGGTGTATGCTTACGATATTGATGAGGGAAGTTCTGACAACTGCGGACCGATCCGCATCGAAGTACGTCGGCGTATTCTGGCCGGTGCTGATTACGGTTGTCTGGATATGTTCGACTACGATGGCGATGGTGAGGTGATCGGCGATGAGGTCAACGAGGGCAGGGCTTACGGCGTGGCCGGTACTGAGAAATACTATTTTACCCCGTGGCTGGATTATGTAGATTTTACCTGCTGCGATATGAGCGAGAACGTCCGCATTGAAATGCGCGTATGGGATGATCGCAACGGAGATGGTCATCCGGGTAATACGATTGAGAAGTATTTCTGCAGCGAGAATGCGCCAAGGGATGTGACGGATAATGCGAACGTATGCTGGTTGGATGTGCTGATCGAGGACAAATTGCCTGCTTACTGTGTACCGCCATTGCCTGCTTACATCGACTGTGATGAGCTACCGTTCGACTTTGATCCGGACAATTCCGAACAAATGAGTGAATTGTTCGGTGAGGCCAGCGGAACGGATAATTGCCCAGGCTATACCGTTACGGAATTGGCTCCCAATAAAGAGGGGTTGGATGATTGCGGCTACGGTGTGCTGATCCGTCGTTTTGAAGTAGCAGACGGTAAGGGGCTGACCTCTACGAACAAGTGTGAGCAGAAAGTAACCATCAGGGAGCAGCATAAATACAAGATCAAGTTCCCGAAAGATGCGGAAGCCAACTGCGGTATTCCCGATGCGGATACGATCGCCGTGGAGGAACTGGCCTGTGACTTGTTGGCGATCAGTGTAAAGGATAACTTCTTCTCCGCCAGCGGAGACGAGTGCTATAAGATCTTCCGTACGTACTCTGTGATCAACTGGTGTGAGTATGATGGTATTTCCGATCCGGTGGTAGTAAGTCGCGACGAAGATTGTGACGGCAAACCCGGAGATGAAGACATTTGGGTGATCGTGATGACGATGAATGATCCTGATCCGTGCCACGATTACTATGGCGGCGATCCGTCTGACTTCTATAGCCACGTATGGTATGACAAAGACTCCGATCCGTTCAACCTGTGGCCGGAAGCCGGTACCAAAGGATATAATTGCGAATACGAGACCAACCCATGGGGCTTCTGGAAAGAGGTGACCCCGATCACGGAGAACGAAGACCCTGATAAGGATACCGACAATTATCCTGAAGGATCTTACGGAGATCACTGTGACGATATGGCCTCAGTAGGCTACTGGCAGTATACGCAGGTGATTAAGGTATACGATAATGTGAAACCGAAAGTAGAGTTTGGCGATCTGGAGCCTTTCTGCTCCTACTCCTCTGACTTTGAGGCCGATTGCCCGGTAGAGGTAAGCATCGATTTTATCATCGATGAGAACTGTACACCGGACGACCTGACCATTACCATCTACCTGGACGCTTACCAGGACGGCGTGCTGGAGGGGGATATTACGGACCTGCTGAGCGGTACTTATCCGAACTACAACGTAACGGGCAACTTCCCGCTAGGTGCTCATCACCTGGGCGTAAGTGTAAAAGACGGCTGCGGCAATCAGATAGGTGCGAACATTCCGTTTGAGGTAGTAGACTGTAAAGCCCCGACCCCGATCTGTATCAACGGTCTGGCGGTTGAGTTGATGCCGGTCATCCCGGCGGCTGATGCTGATGGTGACGGTGATGAAGACTCCGGAGCTATGGCCATCTGGGCTTCCGATTTTGTAGCGAGCCCGGCCTATGATTGTACCGGTGAAGTGCAGTATTCCATCAACCGGGTTGGTGAAGAGGTCATCCCGGACCAAACAGGTATCACCCTGACCTGTGATGACGAAGCTACCGTGCTGATCGAGATCTGGGCCTGGGATGGAAAAGGCAATGGCGACTTCTGCGAAACCTACGTACTGGTACAGGACAATCTGGTACAATGCGAGAGTGGCGGCAACGGCTCCATTTCCGGTGCGATCGAGACCGAAGAGGATGTAGCCGTGGAAGGTACGGATGTAGAGTTAAGTGGCGGTCAGTTTCAGACCATGACCACCAAATTTGACGGTCATTACGTCTTCGATGATCTGGATGCCGGATTTGATTATACGGTTACACCGCATAATGATCGCAATGCCCTCAACGGCGTATCTACCTATGATCTCGTGCTGATGAGTAAGCACGTATTGGGAGTCGAATTGTTGGATAGCCCGTACAAAATATTAGCAGCAGATATCAATCGCGACGGCCGCATCACGGCGCTGGACGCTATTGAGTTGAGGCGGCTGATCCTGAATATCGATCTGAAGTTCCAGCATAATACCAGTTGGCGTTTCGTTCCGAGAGCCTATATATTCCCGGAACCGTCCGATCCGTGGTTTGAAGAATTCCCTGAGGTGATCAATATTAACAACCTGCAGGAGAATCTGGATAAGGAAGATTTCGTAGCCCTCAAGGTGGGTGATATTGACCTGAGTGCCGCTTCGAACGCACTGGTAGCCGAGCCGCGGACGACAAACGGATTATTCCTGTTGAACGTAGAAGACCAGGAGTTGCTACAGGGCGAGGCATACACCGTTGTTTTCCGGGCCGATCAGTTGCCTGAGATCCAGGGTTATCAGATGACCTTGGGTATGGATCTGGCAGCCGTAGAGTTTGTCGACATCCAGTACGGGCTTGCCGGACCGGCAAACTTTGGGTTCCGTTCGGTGGAAGAAGGCTTACTGACCACTTCCTGGAACCGGAAACCGGAGAATACCTACGGCGAAGATGAATGGTTGTTCAGTCTGCAAATTCGGGCACTGCGTGATAGTCGGCTGAGCGAAGTATTGCAGGTCAACAGTCGGATCACGGTAGCGGAGGCCTACAATGAAAACAGTGATCTGATGGATGTAGGTATTCAATTCGGAAACGGGGCGGTAGTACGCCAGGCATTTGAATTGATGCAGAACGCACCGAACCCCTTCCGGGAAACCACCACTATCGGATTTTATCTACCTGAGGACGGAGAAGCTATTCTGCGTATCCACGATGCTTCGGGGAGAATACTCAAACTCATTCGTAGTGATTTTGCGCAGGGTAGTCATCTGATCAGCCTGGACCGCGCGGAATTGAGGGGAAGCGGTATCCTGTATTATACACTGACTGCCGGTGAGTACACCGCCACAAAGAAAATGATCTTGATAGAATAGGAAACACCGATACTACTTG
>JAGQXH010000603.1 GCA_020436695.1 Lewinella sp.
CATTCATTCACTTTACAGACCCGGACCGCTTCGGTACCGTATTCGATCTCACTACTACATCAAAGATTATAGCATCCTTCTGCGAGCATAATGCTCGATCCCAAAATTCGATCATCTACCTGTGTTATTTGATGTGGCGTAGGCATGTGGATCGGGCATAAAAATTTACCCATGAGTTCCTCCTAGAACTATAATTGTTCAGATTGTGATAGGGCGTTGCTGCTTTCGAGTGGTGACGCTTTTTTATTATACATATCCTTACTTTTGTAAAAAAATTAGACCTGCATGGATACACACTATCAATTTGACGATCTGTTGTTTGAAGAGCAGTTCCGTGAGGGCACTTTCCCGCCCCAGCTCTTTACGCATGAGGCTCACCTTCGCCTAGCCTGGATACATATTCGCAGATACGGGGTAGAATATGCTGCGGACCAGATCTGTCTTCAGATCAAAGATTTTGACCGTTTGCACGGAGATGGTACGAAATTTCATAAAACGCTGACAGTAGCTGCGGTTAGGGCGGTTTACCACTTCATGCAAAAGTTCCGTTCTGATAATTTTGCAGATTTCATCGTCGAATTTCCCCGTCTCAAGCACAGCTTCAAAGAGCTGCTGGATTTCCATTATACCGCAAAACGACTACAAAATCAGGATGCCCGTTATGAATATGTGGAACCGGACCTAGTCCCCTTCAGCTAACTGATTGAACAGGGGATTGGCATACATCCGAAGGAATATCTCCCTGGCCAGCGTAAAATTGCCGGTAAATCCGCTCAAACGCGGCTCCATGTAGGAGAGAAAGGCGGCTTTCTCCTCCTGGGAGTAGAACCGGCCGAATTGATGAGATGCTCGCAAAAGATCAGCTGCGATGTAATTGCTAGGCCAAAGCCGGTAATTTTTGAAGATCTCCCGGTCGATGATTCGCGCTACGGCTCGTAATTGTTCGTTTTTGTTCCTGACCTCAATGAGTGCGGCAAGTTGATCATTGATGCTCCGGCTAAAGGTCAGTTCGGCCCGCCCTTTAAAGCCCTGGATGCCGCAAAGCATATGCTTTACATCCTCATCCGGAGCTTTGGCATAGACTTCTCCTTTGCTGCGGGCGATCAGTTCCGGGATCTTGAGGTAGTCGCAGGGATCGTACTCATAGGAAATGCTGACCGGAATGATGTTCAGATCCATCAGGTGCCGAAGTTGGTCTTTTTCGGTTCCCAGCCCGAACATTTTCAATATCCCGGGATTCGTTCGGTCATCGCCGTCCTTGGACCGGCCTTCCCTTTGTGCGATCCAAATGGATTCTTTTTTTTCACAAATTACGTGATCGATGTAAGCCGATAATTTGCGGGAAGCCTCGAGCATTTCCAGCTTCGATAAACTGCGCTTCACAATGAAGCTTTTATTGATACGAACGAGATCTTTCACCCAGTCAATACCCAGTAGATTGCTGCCGATAGCAATTTGGCTGGTATCCAGTCCGGCTTTATTTAATCCGTAATTCAAAAAGGCGGAGTCCAGAACGATGTCCCGGTGATTGGACATAAACAGATGCGGCTGATCTGCAGGCAGGTTTTCCAGTCCTGAAAAATACAAGTCGGTCATCGACTGCTTAACGATGGTCTCCACCACGGAAGAAATGATCCGTTGCTGGAAGTCCCTGATGCTGCTGCAACTCAGCAATATCTGCTTTAGTTTGTCCTCTTCCAGATCGGGAAAGTAGTGACAGAGTGCGCCGATGAATGCCGGCTGCCGGAGCAAATTCTGAATAACAGTTTGATATTCAGAATCATAATATGGGCGTATGTCTTCGAATTGCAAAATCTTGTTGTGTGTCGGTTTTGGGGGTGAAGCTACGAAATAATTTACTTCATTCCAGCCGATCCGGCTAAGCAACTAATTGGGCAAACGAATAAATGACCAGCCAACCTGCTGTGCAGGCTGTCCAGTGAAATGAATGCCACCTGTTTTATTCGAAAATAACCACCCTGATCTCCACTCTCCGGTTTCGGGCTTTAGGATTATCATTATCCAGCTCTCCCTTTCCTTCCATATAGATCTGATCGATCGTTATGCCGTTCTTCACCAGGAAGAGTGCTACGCCTTTCGCCCGTTCTTCCGACAGGCGAAGGTTATAAATGTCGGTACCCGTGTTATCGGCATAACCGAAGACTTCGGATTTGGCGACATCCTTATCGGTAAACTGATTGACGAATTCGCCAAGTTTATTTAGTTCTTCGGAGGTCAGTTCAAATTCATTAAAACCGAAATACACCGTGTGTTCAAAAACCCGTTCAACCCTTTTATCTTCCATTTCACTGGAGTCGACCGGAGGCGGGGGGACCGCCCTGGGCGTCAGATCGCGTATGGGTTTTAACAGCAGATCGAGATCGTAGTAGGTGTTGTTTTCCCAGGTTGGGATCTGGGTGTGGGATGTATAAGGATGATAATTTTCCTGATCCGTCACATTCATGTTCAGCCACTCATTGGCGTAAGCGCAGATAAAAAAGCGCCCATCCTCATCGGAGATCACAGCCGGTCTTTCGCCGAGTTGTACGGTGGCTCCAACGATCGGCTGGCGGGTAATGGAATCCAGGACGAAACCTTCCACGAAGGTCAGGGTATCGCTGTTGAGCTTTTCATTCAACTTAAAGCTATAGATATCCAGTCCTCCCAGACCACCGGCCCGATCGGAAGAGAAATAGCCGGAGCGCCCGTCGGGAGAAAGGAAGAACCCGGTTTCCCGGAATCCGGTGTTAATGGGAGGCCCCAGATTGATGGGTACAGACCATTGTCCCGTGTTGTGGTCTTTCCAGCTCATATAGATATCTTCTTCGCCCATGCCGGGATGTCCGGATGAAGCGAAGTAGAGGGTTTCTCCGTCGTCGGTGATGTAAGGGGCCTGTTCATGGCCTTCGGTGTTGATCTTGCTACCTAGATTAATGGGACGGCCCCAGTAACCGTTTTCCGTTTTCTCACTCATCCAGATGTCGGCGCCTCCGACACCTCCCGGACGCTGGCTGGCAAAGTACATCGTCTGACCATCGCAGCTGACGGATGCCTGACCATCCCAATAGTCAGAATTAACGAGGCCTTCCACCGGTTGGATACGGTCAATTTTATCGCCCTTGACCACGGCCTGCCAAATATCACACCCGCCGGCCACACCCTCTCTTTCACAGACAGTTACGTACATTTGACGGCTGTCCCGCATCAGGGAGCTGTAGCCCTCTGGTCCTTTTGTATTGAAACGAGACATGGAATGGCCTTCTCCCCAACGTACCAGCTTGTCGTTATACTCACTGATCAGCAGGTCGTCGTTAGTTCGCTGACCTTCCATAAAGCGGGTGAAGTACAGGAATCTTCGGTCGGTGGTAAGTGCCGGGAACACTTCTTCATGCGGACTGTTAACGCCCGACCCCAGATTAACGATCTCTTCCACCTGCATGAATTTTACAGAGTCCATGGCTACCTGCAGCGCTTTTATATTGCTATCCAGATTCTTCCGAAAACGCTCTTCCATTTCTTCCTCTGCTTTGCCGTTAAAGCCAAAGCGGCCTACGTCAAAGCTCTGAAGCGCATAATATTTTTGAAAATAGGTCATGGCTTCTTCGTACCGCTTCGATTTGTAGAGCGCATCGGCCAATTGGTAATAAAGTGCCCGGGAAAACATGGAATCTCGGTTCAGGGTTTCCTGATAATATTTAGCGGCACTCCGGTAGTCATTCATTAACTGATAACTGGTACCCAGCAGGCGGTAAGCGGCTACGAAACTGGTATCCACCTTAATGGCCTTCTCGAAATGACGTGTTGCCTGCCGAAAACTTTTATCGAAAATGGCTTTTTCACCGCGTTTGTAATGTTCGTCGGCAATATCGCGAAGCGTCTGCGCTTGTGTGAGCGTTGGAAAGACGCTGATCAAAAGAAAGAAGAACAGATAGCGTGTCATAGTTGCTAGGATTATGATTAGAAGGTGTCTCGAGGCAAATATAAAAGAACTCTAATATATGGTTTTCCTGCCAAACGTACCTGTTTTGAATTAGTGATTCCCCGAATTTCAGGATTTCGGCATTTGGTTCGGAAACCAGATAAATACGATAAAAAGAAATGTTGGGTTTCAAAAGATAAAGAGTAAGTAAATCCGTTAATTTCTTGTTGGAGAATAGAAACCTATGGATAAATCAAGGCTATGTTATTGAATATACACCATCGAACCACTAAAAAGACACACTTTTCCTGGCTGCTTCTCGGTCTGTTTCTGTTTATGTCCCGGATGATGGCCGGTCAGGAGCAAATTTCCGGAGTGATCAATAACTATTCCAAAGTTATTGGAGTAGGTGACTGTCCCGGCAGTATCCTGGTACAGGATCCGTCCGTTTTTTTTGTCGGCCAACGGGTATTATTGATCGGTATGCAGGGGGGGAATATGCTGAGTGACAATACCTCGGATTTCGGAACGGTTCTTTCCCAAGATCTCACGGCCGGGTTATACGATTGGTCGGAGATCGAAAGTATCAATGGTCAGGAGATCACGCTGGCCCACGCTATTTCCGCCGGCTATGATTTTAATGCTGCGGTTCAACTTGTCGGTATTCCTACCTACGAAGAAGCAATCGTGGTAGAAAAACTGATCCCTCAGGCCTGGAACGGACAGACCGGGGGCGTGGTTGCTTTGGAAGTAAGCGGTACATTGAGCCTGGAAGCGGATATTGATGCTACCGGTCGGGGATTTCGTGGTGGCACCGCCGTGCTCGTCAATAGCAACTGTACTTTTCTAACTAATATTTCCGATTATAGCTTTGAATCCGGCAACTGGAGGGGAGCGGCTAAAGGAGAGGGGATCATTCCCTTTGTCGTGGATAAAGAGAACGGTCGTGGTCCGCAGGCTAATGGTGGCGGCGGCGGCAATGATCACAATTCCGGCGGTGGGGGAGGCGGCAATACCTCGTCCGGCGGTAAGGGAGGAGAGAACAGAGAGCCATCCACATTTGGATGCGACGGAAAATTCCCCGGTCTGGGAGGCCGGGACCTGGATGCTTTTACCCTGCGCTGGTTCATGGGTGGTGGCGGCGGTGCCGGGCACAGTAACAATACCGAAGAGAAATCGGACGGAGGGAACGGCGGAGGGATCATCCTGATCAAATGTGATGAGTTAGTATTTGCTGGCGGTACGATCCAAGCGGATGGGATAAACGGTTCTGAAGGTGGTGGAGACGGCGGTGGCGGTGGCGGTGGCGGTGGTACTATCATTCTGGAAGTGGGAAGCATAAGCGGCGAGGCTATGGTCTACGCCCGGGGTGGTAAGGGAGGAGATGCCAATAACTTCAAGGCTGACCGCTGTTTAGGACCAGGAGGTGGCGGCGGCGGCGGTCAGGTTTACAGTACAGTAGCGATCACCCCTCAACTTAATGGGGGCGGTG
>JAGQXH010000604.1 GCA_020436695.1 Lewinella sp.
GTTGGCCAGCAGGGCCGAGGAGGGCTTCAGGAAGACGACCGGCCGGGAGGGGACGGGGTTGTTGAGTTCTTTGGCGTGTTCGGCGTAGTTGCGGCCGATGCAGATGATTTTCATTTTAGGTCTTCGGTATTTAGTCCTCGGTCCTCGGTACCTGGATCAACTGAAAAAGAGTGATTGCCATATTGATCTATTCGAAATAAGCGCAATCGTCTTTATGCTGAGCAGAAAATCGCCCAGGACCAAGCACCGAGTACCCAGTACCCGGATAAATTAAAATTTCACATTTAGCAAACCCACTAATTCCTTTACCTCACGAACCGTCTCCTGAGCCCGCTTGCGGATCTCCGCACTGGACGCTTTGATCAGATTTTTAACCGCCTTCTTATCCGCATTCAACTCGGCTTTCCGTTCCCGGAACTGGGTACTAAGTTCGATCAGAGCCTCGCCTACAGCGTCTTTAAGATCTACATAGCGCAGACTGCCGGCCGTGTAATCCGCCAATAGCGCATCATGGGCTTCCTGTTTTTCACAGGCGCGTAGCAGACTGAAGAGGTTCTCTACCCCGGGACTCATTTCACCCTCCGGCGTGTCGCCCGTATCGGTTACCGCCGAACGTACCTGCTTGCGAATGCGATTGTCGTCCGAAAAGACGTCGATATTGTGCTTATCGCCCTGACTGGCACTCATTTTTTTGGTCGGATCAGCCGTCGACATCACTTTGGGGATCTCTGTATATAAGGCTTCCGGCAATGCAAAGTACTCCTTGCCGACAACGTTGTTGAAACGCTGAGCAATATTGCGGGTAAACTCGAGGTGTTGCTCCTGATCTTTGCCGACCGGTACATAATCGGCCTTATAGATGAGAATATCTGCTGCCTGTAATACCGGATAATCGAACAGACCGGCGGATATAAACGCCTCACCGGAGCTTTCCTGACTTTGCGCACTTTTGTCCTTAAACTGGGTCATGCGCGTAAGCTGACCGTAGGAAGCGAAACAATTCATGATCCAGCCCAACTCAGTATGTTCGGGGATCAGTGACTGGATGAACAGGTTTTCCGGTTTGATCCCTACGGCCAACAGATTAGTGGCCAGGTCCCAACTGTTCATGCGCAGTTTTGCCGGCACGAAAGGCATCGTCATGGCATGATAATCTACCACGCAGTATACCGCTTCGTATTCATCCTGCATTTTGACCCAGTTCTTCACCGCTCCGAAGTAGCGGCCGAAGTGAAGATTACCGGTGGGTTGAATTCCTGAAAGTACTCGCTTTTTCATGGCAATGTGTCTGTTAGTCTATGAGTCGTAAGTAGTAAGTCTATGAGTCGTTGGCCGGTTGGGAAGAAATTTATACAAAGAGAGGATTGGTTTTTGAAATGTTGAGATTCTTTTCATTTCAAAAACCAAATATCCAAAATCCCAAAATCCCAAGGTCCCAAAATCCCTAATCAAAAGCCGCAATAACCGTGATCTCCAGATTGACGAATTTCGGCAGATTGGCTACTTCCACCAATTCCCGTGCCGGAGGATTGCCATTCTTAAAATATTCGCTGTAAACGGCATTGATGCGGCCGAAGTTATTCATATCCGATACAAAAACGGAACACTTGATCACCTCGTTGAAGGTAAGGCCGGCTTCTTCCAGGATGGCTTTGATGTTGGCCATTACCTGGTGGGTCTCTTCCTCGATGGTGCCGGTGACCAATTCACCCGTAACGGGATTAATGGCGATCTGGCCGGATGCATAGAGCGTATCATTGTGAATGACGGCCTGGCTATAGGGGCCGATCGGTGCCGGAGCTTTCTCGGTATAGACGATCTTTTTCATAGGTTGGTATGTGTGCGGGTATTCATGTGTTCAAGTGTTGAGGTTTTGGAGTGTTTGAGGTGTTGAGGTGCTCATGTGTTGAGATGTTCGGGGGGTGAGGTGCTCACGTGAACACATCAACACTCGAACACCTCAACCCCAAAAACGTCAACACCTGCGTACGTGAACACAAAAAGCTCCACACCACGTAATTCGGGATGGGAGCTTTTTATGGCTCGAGCATGTGATTGTTTATTCTTCGAAGCGAGACTTCACAAGAAGTTTGCCCCGATAGTACATATTTCCTTCGTCGTCGTAATAGGCGTGATGGTAAATGTGCTTCTCGCCGGTTACGGAACAAGTAGATATCTGAGGGATGGCAGCCTGCTGGTGCGTTCTCCGCTTATGCTTGCGCATTTTCGACGTTCTACTCTTGGGATGTGCCATTGCAAATTATTTTTAAAATGATCAATTATCGTTATCTGTAAGCTTTCGGAGTTCGTCCCAAATCGGATTGGGCGTTTCATCAGTTTTTTCTTCTTCCTCGGCTTCGAGCCGTTTCAGCATTTCTTCATCACAGGGTAAGGGATCATCGTCCTCGCAGTCATAGACCTTGATGATCGGCAGGCTCAGTACAATATATTCGTAGATGTACTGGGCGATATTGAACTGCTCGATATCCGGGCTGACGTAAACGATATCCGCTTCTTCATCTCCGGGAGTATGGCTGAACTTTACCACCAACTGCTCATCACCTTCGACCGGAAGTTGAATCGGGGCCAGACAACGGTCGCATTCTGTGCCAACCGTTCCGGAAAAAAAGAAGTCCAACACGTACATATCGATACGCTTGTCGAAATCCAGGTGCAGATCAATATTTGCTTCCTGGATGGGTGAACTCTCAAAATGCTCAAAGAACAAATGGTCGATTTCGAAATCGAACCCGTGAATGCCTACGCCCAATCCTTTAACCGGAAGGGTGTACGAGATCAAAGCATCCATGTCAATTACTTGATTTCCTATCTTTTAGATCTAAAAATAGACTGTAAAACAGGAACGTTTCTTAAAAGCGGTTGCAAAGATAAATTTTATCTGGCAGTTGTGCAACAATAAGGATAGATTTTGGGTAGTATTTAAGTCTTACCTGATTTAACTGAAAAGACCTCATCAACTTACCCAAAGTTCTATAAGCTGTATTACCTCCCACTGTTCCGTCTTTTCCAGCAGGAACACATAACCTACTCCATTAAGAGCTCCTTTCGTGTGGCTAAGATGTAGAACTGCTTTGTTACCCTGAACGATGGGCGCAGAGACCCGGTAAAGCCCATTACTATCGGCAAACTTATGATAAAAACGCTTCCAGCCTGCCTTACGCTTGAATATCTTTTGTATCCTCAGGTTTGAAAGCAGTTTGATGTTGTACCCTGCCAAATTTAAGTCTCCTGTATTGATACGATTTGTCTCTCCTGAACTTTGATTATAGGCCTTGATCACCCCTATCCAGCTACTGTCGGCATTAAGTAATTTAATCAGGCCTTCTGTACCATAGGAAAAGCCATAGCTAATTATGGAGTCCGGATAGAAACTTAGATTAATTGCATCGAGCGATCTTTTGGCAACGGTTCGATCCAGAACAAGGGTTTGAGGACGTTTGTCATCATTTTGGATCTCTAAACTAATATCATAAATAATGGCCGTCTCCATTATGGTCGCATCAGAGGGGGTAATGGTTGCCCTTTTCTGACTTATCCCATTAAATGCTGTAAGTATAGTAATTAGGATTAATATCCAACTTCTCTTCAAATCGGTTAACTGCTTGATGAGTGCCACCCCATCCATACTACCTAAGCCTGGCCATTTTGAAAAATTACTATTCATACACAGGATTCGCTATAATTAGGAATATGCTGTCTACTGTTCAATAATCCTGATCTCTACCCGCCGGTTCAATGCCCGCCCTTTGTCCGTATCATTGGGTGCTACCGGCCGGCTTTCTCCGAAACCTTCCGAGATGATCTGATCTTCCGACAGCCCCCGGTTGATGAGATATTTTCGCACCTCACGCGCCCGGTTCTCAGAAAGTAGCTGGTTGGCGGCATCATCTCCGACGTGATCCGTATGCCCGTGGATGGCAATGCGTAGCTTATTCTCAGTTACCCAGTCGGCTAGGCCGTTCAATTCCGGGTAGGAAGTGGGCTTAATATCGTATTTACCCGTTTCAAAAAAGAGGTTATTCAAGGTAATAGCCAGATCTTTTTCCTTCATCTCTTCCACTGATACGACGGTCATCTCTTTGTCCAGTCGGTGGTGGTAAAGTGATTCGCTGAAATCCAGGTTACCTGAAATGGGGAAATAGCCTTCTTTTTTAATGGTGTAGCTGTATTGACCCAGACTGGGAAGGGTCGCAAAGAAAGAACCATCTCCCGGATCACTGCTGGTCGTCTGGACCAGTTGCCCGTTCTCCAGATTGATCCACTGGATCTGTGCGGCGATTGGCTCTCCGGAAATACTCGATAGTTTTCCACTGACCGTAGCTACTGCTTCGGGAAGCGCTGCTTCCGGAAGAGACATCATGAATATATCGCCGCCCTGACCGTCGTACAACACATTGTAATAACCGAATTTTCCATCGGTAGTCACTTTGAAGCTCCAGTCGTTATCGGCAGTATTAATACCGGGACCCAAATTGACCGGCTTACTCCAGTTGGTCCAGCTGTCATCCAGCCGTTTGGATACGAAAATGTCGAGTGCTCCCAGACCGCGATGTCCGGCTGAACTGAAATACAGCGTTTTCATATCCGGGTGCAGGAAGGCGGCCCGGTCATCCTTATCCGTATTGATACTGTCACTTAGCGGCGCAGCTCGCCCCCAACTGCCGTCATTCTGCAAATGGGAGATGTAGATATCGCGGTGACTATCCGGGCCAAATCCGGTCATCGAAGTGAAGATAATGGCTTTTCCGTCGGCCGTCAGTCGCGTATCGGCCTGCCACTGGGAGCGGTTAATATTCCGGGAAAGGGGAATGGGTTCTGACCAGCCGTTCCTGGTCTTTTCGCTGGTCATGATCTTGCCGTTGCGGAACACGAACATCTGATTTCCGTCGGCAGAGATGGCTTCCGGGGCTTCGTTTTCGGCCGTTTTCAGTTCTTTTATCGGTTGGGCTACCGACCACTTCCCGTTTTCATCACGGACGGATACAAATATATCCTCATCGGCCGATGATTGTCCGGTTTTCATATTCCGGCAAAAGTAAAGATGCTGATCATCCGTGGTGATCACGGCACTGTATTCTTCCAGATCATCGGTGTTAATATTTGAACTGATCTTCTTTGGATGTATCCGGTTTTTGGGGTTAAAAGCATCGAGCCAGAAGGTGAAATCGGGGCAGTTCTCTCCAAATTCAGGACGGAAATTGCTAAGCGTCTGGAAAGCCATATCCCAGTCCTGTTTCTCCAGATCAGGTTTCAGCATACGCCAGAGCGCTTCAAAGGCTTTCTGCTGCGGGGCGTGGTGCCGGATATAGTTGATAAAGCCATCGCGTTTATCATTGGAATAGGTCCGGATCTCGGTCTCGCTTAAGGGCGCATT
>JAGQXH010000605.1 GCA_020436695.1 Lewinella sp.
CTTCATAATCCTCCGGCGTATCCAGATCAAAAACAGCCTCGGGTATGCTCACCGGAATCACCCCTTCAGCCTGCGCAAGGATCTTTCGGGCACCCACCGCACCGTTCAGTTGCAGCAATTTTGAAAAAAAAGGTTGTCCGAACAATGCCGGCACACCTAAGATACCATTGTATTGTGCTGCAACAACTGCTGGAAAATGTTCCCGCCAAACCTGGAAAATCTCCTGATAATGAGCGGCCTGTACCAACGGCTGATCGACCAGACTAATGAAAATGCCCTCCCAACCGTTGGGGGCATCCTGCAAAGCATATTCTACACCACAGCGTATAGAGCTGCCCATGCCTGATTCCCAATCGGAATTTACAACTACTTCCACATTCAGATCGTTTAATTCCGGAACGATCTCCTCCTGCTTGGCACCTAGAACTACCACTATGCGCTCGGCCAGTTCGGCTTTCTGAATATTTTGCACACTGTGCCGGATGAGACTTTGCCCTCGCCAGTTCAGAAGCTGTTTGGGACGTCCCATGCGGGTGGAAGCGCCGGCGGCGAGGAGGAGGTGCGTGATGGAATATTCTGACATGAACAGATCTTGCTATTAATAAGGCCATTTACAGACCAAAGGAAAACTATAAACAACCGATGAAGTTAGTACTATTTATTGCAATCCAATTTTTTTTCATTAGCCTTCACGTCCAATCACTTCAAGGCCCGGTTCAACCTCTGGATGGCCCCGGCGGCTCCAATTATACATATGATAGCGTAGCCATGTACGATTTTGCGAAAAAACCTTACGGCTACTGGTTGTTCGAACCGGCAGGTGAGGAGCGACCGGATTCTGCCCAGGTCATTGTATTTATGCACGGCTACGGCGGTTTTAATCCCATGATCTACGGCGAGTGGATCCGACACCTGGTGCGTAAGGGAAACATTGTAATTTTTCCCCGCTACCAACGCAATCTGTTTTTCCCCCGTCCGCCGAAATTCGGAGATCACAGTGCCCGTGCTATTCGCGACGCCCTAACGGAATTACAAACCGGTGATCATGTCCGGCCCGTTTCAGATTATCTGATCATTACCGGTCATAGTTACGGTGGGGTCGTGGCCGCAGACCTGGGCGTCAATTATGAAGCTTATGGCATTCCTCAACCCCGGGCCCTGTTACTTTGTTCGCCCGGTACCGGCCCGTTAAAAGGAGGCCGGCTGGAAAGCTACGAGGCTATGCCCGCCGATACCAAACTGGTGATCATGGCCAGCGAAGGCGACCATGTAGTAGGCGATGAATTTGCCCGCCTTGTTTTTGAGACGGCCATTCATACTCCGGAGCGCAATCTGATCTACCAATATCGGGATTCGCTGGGAGTCGGAGCCGGGCATAATCAGTCGTACTGCATAGATCTGGATTTTGATACCGGCCGTCGTAATCCCACTGCCAACCGTGCCTTGCGCCGCAGTTGTCTGGATGCCGTAGATTATTATGGCTACTGGAAGATCCTGGATGCTCTGATCGTCTGTCTGGACTCCGGTGAGTACTGCCGGTATGCCCTTGGGGATACGCTGGAGCAGCGCTCGCTGGGGTATTGGAGTAATGGTGATCCGGTGAGAACACTCGAAGTATTGACCCCGGACAAGTGATTTTTTGTTTAAAATATTATAAATAAACTCAAAAAATAGTATATTGTGTTGCAACCCAGTAATGTCATCGGTTATTTCCCTTAATCGTTAGTCTTTTCTTTCCATCATCGATTATTAAATTCAGTCAGCGCACACAACAGTATTTTCTCGTCGACGATCACATTTTGGCAACAGCCTCTTGTTGATGATGTATAGTCGGACCGGCACTTTGGAAAAATGTGCGCTCAGACTTCACTGGTCATCCGGGGGCCGGGCTTTACCCGGAAGGACGCGGTAAGGTGGTGGGCGGGCCGTTTTTATAATCCCACCCACATTAAAGGTGTCCCTCCTCCCACTGCCGGGACCGGTCGGTTGGTAGGGCCGAATCCTGTATAATCCTATGACCCATCCAATTCCATAAAAAGCCGAAAAAAAAGTGTTACTTTTTCCAGCGCTCGCGTTATGGGATTGTTTGGCAACCCACCGTTCTCTGGTTATGCTGCATCTAAAAAATTAAGGTAGGTTTCCTTCCAACCGTTTGGGCTTGTTTAACATTCGTTTCCACCCGATGGATGAAATTTAAATATTGCCCTGAACCTGGGGCAGATCAATGGTTTTACGGATCTGCCCCTCCATTGATCTTTTAGAATGAGAGACGAGGCGCGAGGAATGAGGAATTAAGATAAAATGGCCAAGTGCTAACAAACTACTCTGTACGATCTGATTTTCCACACACAATCCTTACAAGCCGGCCTCCTGTACGGAGCGCTGCTTGTATACACTAAAACCTTGAAGTTATGCAGAGAAACGTTTTACTCCTTTTGCTCTTGCTATGCCTGGGCGGATTCACCCTACAGGCTCAGGAGCAACAAAGCACCCTGGTTTATTTCGCACTGGATAGTGATCAGCTGAACCCCGAGATGCAAAAAGAGCTGGATCTTTTATGGCAACAGATCGAAACGCTAGATCGATGGCAAGTTGGCATCCGGGCGCATACCGATGCCAGTGGTACCAATGCCTATAACGATGATCTGGCCCGCCGTCGCGCCGAAGCCGTTCAGCTTTATCTGCTGAAGAAGGGCCTGCCGATGGAGCAGCTCCATATTGCTGCCTTTGGAGAGCACCGCCCCACCGCTTCCAATGAAACAGAAGATGGCCGGAGCCTCAACCGCCGAGTGGAAGTAACCCTCCAGTACTGGCCTTTGCGGGATCTGAGGGATCTTACCTCCGGACTGAATCAGAAAAAATCGCAGTTCTTTACTTTTCCGGCGGAGCAATCAACCTCAGTCACCGGTTCGGAAGGCACCACCGTTTACATCCCCTCCGACTTGTTTGAGCATGCCGACGGCAGCAAAGTGCTGGGCGAGATAGAACTGGAGATGCAGGAAGCCTATACCTACGCTGATATGGTGGCGATGGGTCTGAGTACGCATTCCGGACAACAAATGCTGGAAACCGGCGGCATGGTATATCTGCAGGCCAGATCCGAAGGGCAGGACCTGCGCATTAGAGAAGGTGGTGAACTGATCGTAGGCATGCCTTCCGGTCAGCAACTGCCGGGCATGCAATTATTCACCGGTGTTACCGATGCGGATGGCAATGTCACCGACTGGGAACCCACCGGTCAGGATTTTCAGCGCAACAAACTGGCCACACTCCGGATAGCCGATCCGCCCGCCATGCCAAAGATCAAGATGGAGCTGGCATTTTTCCGCTTCGACAAATCCGGTGAGCCGGTGCCCCCTTCCAGGCCTTATGAACCGGTCTATCCACGGGAGCCCAAGCGGGAGAGCGTCAAATACAACCCCGGCTTTTTCAAAAAGCTCGTCATGGGTAAGAAAAAAATACAGGCTCGGGAAGAAGAGATGTATGCTAAAAAAGTAGCTCAATACGAAGAACGGCTGACGAAATACCCCGAAAAAATGAAGGAATATGAGTTTGAAATGGAGGCCTACGCAGCGAAAATGATCGCTTATAAGGCAGAACGGGTTCGTTGGGAAGTCGGATTGCAGGAGCAGTGGCAGGATCACCGGGCTGCCTGGAGAAAGAAATATGACGAGCAACTGGCGGTTGCCGAAGCAAAATACCGCCGCACCATGGAAGCTTACGAAGCCTATAAAGCCCGCAAAATTGCGGCCTACGAAGCGGAAGTGGAAACCGGCCAAATGGACCAAAGATCGCTCAACAACTACTTCTTCACCGTCAATAAACTGGGCTGGATCAATTGCGACCGTTTTTACAACCTGGCCGATGCGGAAAAAGAACAACTCATGGTAAGGGATGTAGACGAGCAGGAAGAACTGATCTTCGTACTCTTTACGGATATGAACAGTGCCTTACGCACACAACACAGAGCAGATGAAAAGCTGTATGTGACCCAAATGGTACCTACCGGTGCCAGTGCGAAGGTGGTAGGACTAAAAGTAAAAGACGGCCGCTCCATGCTGGCCGTAAAAGAAGTGACGGTTGGAGCATCCGGTCCGATCGAACTGGAATACGAACCGGCAAAACTGGCCGATATTCGTCAGACGCTGGCGGATCTGTAATCGTTATCTCAACATCAGAAATAATGTGTGTAATACCTAATATTAATACCGAATAGCCCAATAACATTTCGGTTTTGTTCTCGTAACCTCTTTCCCGGGCCTTTTACTGTGAGGGCCCGGGTTTTTATTTTCCAATTATTCACTTTCCTGTTGCATCAACAGGGCTTTTGCGTAGCCCGTCTTTTCCTTAAACCGGACCTTCCACCACCATTGGTCAGTTGTGTCCAGCACCTCGACCCGGTCGCCAGGCTGCAGGCGAAGGAGTACTTTGGCTTTGCTGTCCGCATCCTGCCGCAGACTGGTAGCGGTGGTGATGCTGTATGGCACACCATCAATACTTTTTTCTGTTATGGTCAAGGCCAGGTCCTCATCAGTTTCCTTTTTCTGCAGAATAAATTCGCGCTCTATGACGATATCGTCGCTCTGCACGTCTTTGGGCAAGAGGTTGATCTCTCTGGTCAGGTAGTTCTGCCTGGAGATCATGACCTGGTAAATGCGTCCCCGTCTCAGCACTACGGAAATGTCTCCTCCGTAAAAGGCGCCGGTAAACACCAGTTGCTTTGAGCCGGTATCACTCATTTGATTTACTTCCAGCTTAACTCCTTTGACCACTTCATTGGTGTAAGCATCACGGGTAATGCCGGCCAGGGTGAAGAATTCCGGACTATCGGCAGTCAGAATAAATTCGGCCCCGACAACATCCAGATCATCTATTGAGGGGATGGTGTCATCAGGAAAAGGGGTACGGGGCTGTAGCAACTCGTTCCTTTGGGTCATGTTACCCGAACCGGCATGAGCCGGTACTCCAGGTAGCTGTCCTGCATTTGAGAGATCCAGCCAGGATGCATCCAGCTTGCGGAAAATTACAGGTTGAGATTGACCATAGGTAGACCAGGGCCCCCACAACAGCAACAGAAAAAAGATAAACCGACCGTGCCGTATGCTGGTATTTGGGTATTTTACCCGACCGGAAGATATGTTCCGGCCCGTTTTTAAGTGTTCGAGATCGCTTGACATAATCATAAGGATAGAGAATTTTGATTTAACGGGTGAGCCCGACCCGGGAAAATGGAACTACCGGACCGGATGATATTTCAACAATAGTGAGCAGTACATTTGTGTGAAGGGAACAAATGATAATTGCACACGCTGTGGAGAGGCCGCATTAAACCATGCATTGCTAAACTGGAACTTTGTGAAAAAGGGTAGAATAGGAAAGTACAAA
>JAGQXH010000606.1 GCA_020436695.1 Lewinella sp.
ATCAGCAGAAACATCACTCCGGAAAATACGTGGAATCCGTGGAATCCGGTAATAAAGAAGAAAAGTGCGCCAAAAGCCACCGGTCCGAAAGCCTCAGCTTTGATCACACCGGCATCGCGCTCTCCTTCGGCTACCTGATACTTACGCATCACAAACCCTTTGTCACTAACTACATATCCTTCGTAGTCACCGGGGGTAGTCTCATAATGCGGTCCTTCGGCATGTGCTGCACCGTGGCCACCACCAGCAGCTTTATGCAACAGGTAACTCTTTCCGGCTGCGAAGGTCTCATCGGACAAAGTTCCGTCGGCATTGAGATAAGTACCGGCTTCAGTATGAGTACCGAAGGGATCGGTTGTAACGGTCATATGCTCATTACCGATCAGATTGGTCCATTCCCAAGCCTGACAACTTAAGAAGCCCAAGCCCCCGAGAATGGTCATCAGCATCCAGAATACCACGCCATTCTTATTTTCACGATGGCCTTCCTGTACCGCTCTCACCATAGTGACGGAGCTTATGATCAGCAGGAAGGACATGATCGTTACGAAGATCAACGGTTTATGCTCGATACCAAAAGGTGCCGTAGAAAATACAAAATCCGGTACCGGCCAGCTGGGGCTACTGAAACGCAATGCGCCGTAGGCAATAAGGAAGCCAGCAAAGGTAAACGCATCCGAAAGCAGGAAGTACCACATCATCAGCTTTCCGTAGCTGACTCTGAAGGGCTGTTGTCCTCCCGACCAGAGTTCCTGTTCGTCCTGGATTTCGTGTTCGATAACGGTATCAGTCGTCGCCATCAGTTAAGTATTTTACTTGTCTGTTTAAGTTTTGTAGAGGGCGGTGTTTAAGGCATTTTTTATGCTTAACTCTCACCACCAAATATTACGCGAGCTGGATCAAAAATACCAATAGATACAGCCACAGAAAATCAACAAAGTGCCAGTAGGTCAGCGTCAGTTCAAAACGCAACTTACGGGCAGGAGTCACCTTTTCGGGTAGGGTGTAGGCATGAAGCCCGGCTACTATCAGTACTGCGATCCCTCCAAGTACGTGCACCGCATGAATTGCGGAAAGAACATATACAAAATCGCCGGAAGGATTCGTTCGCAGAGGTACACCCTCAGCGGCCAGGGTAGTCCATCCCTGATATTGTAATCCAACAAACAAAAGCCCCAATATCAGCGTAACCACTAACAGAATTTTGTACAATGAGAAATTCTGTTTTTTAAAGGCCCGGTAAGCCCCCTGTAACGTAATACTGCTGAGCACAATGGTCAGTGTATTGAAATAGAAGACAGCAGGCAACTGAAATTCCAACCAGTTCCCTCCGGCTCTACGCACGATATAAGCACTCGTAAGCGACGCGAACATCATCAGGATGCTGGCGCAGGCCACCCAAAGTGCAAATTTCTTCGGATGTATCTTATTTCTGCCGAGTGGTTTACTCACTGCTATATCATTCATGATCATACTACTTTATCCAGCCAGAAAGCAATTAAGGTCAGCGGGATGTATCCGAAAGAGAAAAACATCAATCCCAGGGCCGATTTGCGATCGTACCGGCGGAAAAATTTCCAGGCGAATCCGATGTACGCCAATCCGAGTAACAGGGCAAAGACCAGTGAGATCACTCCGCTCACTCCCAGAAAATACGGCAGGCCGCTAACGGGTAATAGGAATAAAGTATATAAAAAGGCCTGAAAACCGACATTGGGATCAGGCTTTCCATTTTTTGCAGGCATCAACTGATATCCGGCTTTCTGATAATCCGAAAATCCCAGATAGCCGATCGACCAGAAGTGCGGGAATTGCCACAGAAACTGGATCGCAAACAAACTCAATGCCAGCAAACTTAGTTGCCCCTGCGCGGCTACACATCCGATCATCGTCGGCAATGCCCCAGGTACCGCACCGATCACCACCGCCAGGGGGGAGATCCGCTTGACCGGAGTATATAAAAATGCATAAGCCACCAGGGAAAGCGTACCCAGAAAAGCAGTCCACGGATTGAATAATGCCAACAGACTGATCCCGAACATACTCATCAGTCCGGCCGCCAGTACCGCTTCCGATATTTTCATTCTGCCGGCAGCCAGTGGCCGGTCGGCAGTACGCTTCATCAGGGCGTCGTAATCTTTTTCCAGCACCTGGTTCAGACTATTTGCTGCACCCGTTACCAGGAATCCGCCAACCGCCAGTATGCCAGCCGCCAGCCAGTTGACCGGGCCATTGCTGGCGATCAGGAAGGCTATAACGGATGAAAATACCACCGTAAGAGAAAGCCTCAGTTTGATCAATAAGTAGTAATCCTGCGCTTTTTGCAGGCTACGGGCCCAGATACCTGCTGCCGCTACTCTTTCTGACAATGCTGCTGAATTATCTTAATTAATTTATTTCAATATCACCTGCTAGTGGTGAACTGCAAGCTATCTGCCGTCCACCGTCAGCCTTTATGTCTTAATGACCGCCGTCCTTTTCACCTTCGGCCATCGGGATGATCTGCGGAATAAACTCTTTACCGTCTTTCCCATAATCATAGGCCCAGCGCTGAACGGTTGGGATCTTACCCGGCCAGTTACCGTGACCGGCATGGATCGGCGTGGTCCATTCCAGAGTAGTGGCACCATAAGGATTCATGGTAGTCATTTTCTTACCCTTCCAGATGCTGTAGAAGAAGTTGATCACCAGCAACAGCTGGGCAGCAAATACGATGATCGCTGCAATGGTGATAAACTTGTTCATTTCCGTAAAGTGACTGAATGTCTGGAACTGGTCGAAGCTATAGTAACGACGCGGTACACCGGCCATACCCAGATAGTGCATAGGCCAGAAAATGGCGTAGGCGCCGATCATCGTTATCCAGAAGTGGATCTTGCCGAGTGTCTCGTTCATAAAGCGGCCGAACATTTTCGGGAACCAGTGGTACACACCGGCAAACATTCCGAAGAAAGCCGCTACTCCCATCACAATATGGAAGTGAGCCACTACGAAGTAAGTATCGTGCATTTGAATATCGATGGCCGAGTTACCCAGGAAGATACCGGTAAGACCACCGGAGATAAACATGGAAACAAAGCCGATCGCGAATAAGCTGGCAGCGTTGAAACGGATGTTACCACCGTAAAGGGTAGCGATCCAGTTAAACACCTTCACAGCAGAAGGAACGGCAATGATCAGGGTAAATACCACAAAGAAATTGGAGATGAACGGGTTCACTCCGGACATAAACATGTGGTGCGCCCAAACGATAAAGCTCAAAAAGCCGATCGCCAGGATAGAATAAACCATGGCTTTATAACCGAAGATGGGTTTGCGTGCGTGCACCGACAAAACTTCGGAAACAATACCCATAGCGGGAAGAATAATAATGTATACTTCAGGGTGACCCAGGAACCAGAAAAGGTGCTGATACAGGATCGGGCTACCACCAACGTGATCCAGCGCCTGACCACCTACAAAGATCTCACTCAGGAAAAAGCTTGTACCCAGGCCGCGGTCGCACATCAACAGGAAGAAACCGGAAGCCAGTACGGGGAAGGATAACAAACCAAGTACGGCGGTTACGAAGAACGCCCAGATAGTAAGCGGCAGACGCCACATGGTCATACCTTTGGTCCGCAGGTTGAGTACCGTAGTGATGTAGTTGATACCACCAAGCAGTACGGAAACCACAAAGAAGACCAAACTAACCAACCAAAGGGTCATACCCGCTCCGGAACCGGCCGAAGCCTGTGGTAAGGCACTCAGCGGCGGATAGGCCGTCCAGCCACCCGCAAAAGGTCCGGTATTCAGGAAAAGAGAAGCGAACATGATCACACCGGCCAGGAAGAAGAACCAGTAAGATAACATATTCAGGAAGGGCGAAGCCATATCCCGTGCTCCGATCTGTAAGGGGATCAACAGGTTACTGAAAGTACCGCTAAGACCTGCCGTCAATACGAAAAATACGATGATGGTACCGTGCATGGTAACCAGTGCATAGTAGAATTCGGGGGCCAGCTGGCCTACACCTTCGGAATTGAGGGTAATCCATTTGCCCAACACCGGCTTCAACCAGGCCAGACTCTCGGCCGGAAAGCCCAGTTGCAAACGAAATACCAAAGACATCAAACCACCGATAACCGCCCAGAACATCCCCGTGATCAGGAACTGACGCGCGATGATCTTATGGTCCATACTGAAGATGTAAGTACTGATGAAATTGGACTGATACTTATCACCGTGATGATGATCGTGAAAGTGATCCTCATAGCCCAATTCCTCGATCAGTCTTTCTTCCTGTGACTGTGGTACGCTTACTAAAGTAGCCATTCGATTGATCTATTTATTATTTCCTGAATTTGGAAGAGGCTTCCCTCCTCTCCCCAAAATAGTTTATTAACAACACATTTTTGTCTCTTCAACAAGGAACTTAAACATTGGTTGAATTCCTTTGTCCATGATCCTGCTTACTGGGCAGTGATCGTAAATTCGGTCCGACGGTTGTTAGCCCGTCCGTCTTCCGTATCGTTTGAATCTACCGGTTTGGTCTCTCCATAACCCACTGCCATCATACGGTCGGCAGCAACTCCTTTATTCACCAAATAATCATATACAGCCTGAGCCCGCTGCTCGGAGAGACGCAGGTTGCTGTCGTCATCGCCCTGGCTGTCGGTATGTCCGCCCAATTCGATCTGCATATTGGGATATTTGCCCATGATCTCTGCCACGTTATCCAGTTCGTAACGGGAAAGTTCCGTTAACTGAGCCGAGCCGGTCTCGAAATATACGTAATCCAGCCTTACCACCTTATCCGTTTCCGCGTCTGCCGCCAGTGCGGTTTCCACTTTTGTGTTCAACTCGGCCTTGCGTTCACGGATCTCGGAATCAAACAGACGATTCAGGTAAGGATCTTCGTCCGTTCCCCTGATGGAAGAGAAATATAAGGAATTCTGACTTCTGGTCCATGCTTCGTATTCAGCCTGCTCCACAATGCGAACCGGGCGACGCATACTGAAGTGACCTTTACCGCAAAGCTCAGCACAGGCCAGCTCGTAGTTGAAGGTCTCCCAAAGCATTTTCTCGGGATCGTTCGGATCAGGCACCTGGTATTCCGGAACCGTAGACAGTTCCTGGCGATACTCTTCCGTCGTTTTGATCGGCTTGAATACAAAGTAGGTTGGCAGGCCAGGTACTGCATCCATTTTTACCCGGAATTGCGGCAGATAGAAGTTGTGCAAAACATCCTTGGCGGTGATCCGCACCCGTACCCAGCGATCTTTCGGCAGTACGATCTCGTTTACCATGAAGTCGTCCAGGTTCTTTTCATCATTCCAGTCCTGACCAAGCGGGTTGGTACCACCGATCAGTTTGAAATTCTTGGTTCCCAGAAGACC
>JAGQXH010000607.1 GCA_020436695.1 Lewinella sp.
AAGACCTCCCCTTCGATGAGTTGCGGGCTGAAGACATAAGTTTGAAACCGGCCCTGTCCTTTTACTTTCTTCCGTTCTTCTGCCCCCAGATATTTTACATTTAAGGGATAAGTCTCTTTATCCAGGAAGATCTGGATGGGGAATGTGCTGCCGGGTGCAAGCTCATCAAATTCGATATTGCGGGAATAATACACGATCGATAGCATATCATGAATACAATGGTCTATATCGTATTCCGTTACCTTGGCTTCCTCACGGGTCTTACCCCGCAGGCCAACCGCTACCTTGCGCTTTCGGTCAAAGGTCACCTTATCGTAGAGACGGTATCCTCCTTCCTGAATATTGCGAATGGAAATGGAAGGCAGCAACGTTTCTTTATCGACATAGGTATCGTAGTAATCCCGTACTTTATAAAACCATTCGTATGACTTATAAGTGCGGCCGATAGCCGAAAAATGGTATTGCTTACCCAGATCCTTTACGCGGAAGGTAACTTCACCGGCAGAAAGCCAGACGAAATTCCAGTTGTAATACAGCTTATACGTAATCTCTTCCCCATCCTGGAAAGTAGTGTTTTCCGTAGTACAGGCAGAAGGATACTGCGTGGGAGGAGTAAATTCGGGGGTATCAGATGTTGCAATCCTGGACGCCGGCATAAATGCCATCAGCAAAGGTAGGCATATCGTCAGGGTCAGGACGCTGGAGCGTTTTTTCATTTTGGTATGTTTTAGACAGTTCACGGACTACAGTAAGCGGCCAACGGTTTCCGTTCTTTCTAAGTCGTCTACCATTAACCGTACCTCGTCTACCGTTTCATTTTATTTTGACGATAGCTGCTCCTCCAAGTAACGCGGGGATCAGCAGGTTTATTATGAATAATGAGAAGGTGGACGCCAGCACCGCCAGCTCGTTTGCCCCGTAGGAAGCCCACAATAAAACCGCCAGCTCGCCCCGGGCGACCAGCGCCATAAAAGGAGGCAGCGGTACACTGGACTGGATCAGGAAAATGAGCGCAATACCGGCCAGTCCTTCCATCGCATTTACTTCAACGCCAAAAGCATAGAGCAAAAACAGGTATTGACTGCTGTAAATAAGATAGCGACAAAAAGCAATGACCAATATTGCGATCAATTTCCCTTTTTTATAACCAATGAGGGCCTGTTCTAGTTTCGGCCATTGCCTCCACTGGCGTAATTTGCGCCAGTTTCTGCTTTTTAGCCAGTTGGTCAGCCGGCCCATTTGGGTATATAAGATGGGTAAAATAGTGACTCCCCCCCATAGCACGGAGCTGTACCATCCGGGAAGGTCCTCCATCCAGGGCAATAGTTTCGGGCCGACCATGGCTGCACCCCATAAACCTCCGATCAGCAGGATGATCCACTGGGCAATGTTCCCGGTCAGGGTGGCGGCCAGCCCCAGCCAGCTTTTATCGGCCGGAATTAATAATAAACGACCGCCGTATTCTCCGATACGGTTGGGTGTGAACAGGGAAACGGAAATCCCGGTGAGAATGCCGGCCAGTGCACGCCGGAAGGGAAGAATGAGTTCAGGACGCAGGAGAATGCGCCACTTTTCCGTTTCCAGTCCCCAGTTCAGCGGCATCAGGATCAGGCAGAGCACAAACCAGGGCGCATTTTTCCACCGGAAGTTCATGGCGAAACCATTTATGATATCGTTCAGGTCTTCCCGGCGAAATACCTGTTGATAGATGGCCCAGCCCAGGAAAAGCAACAGCACGAGTTTTAATATGCCGATAATCTTTCTCCGGTGTCCGGGATTCGCTAAAAAAGACCGTATTTTGGCTTGGGAGATCAAGCTAAGTAGTTTGACGGAAATAACTGAACTGTTGGAATGAAGAATGAAATTGAACCATACCGCTTGTTGGGCGTTGATCCGGGCACAAATATACTCGGATTTGCGATCATCGAAGTAAGGGGAAAGAAACTGCATCTACTGGAACTGGGGGTGGTGCAACTCCAGCAATTCAAAGAACAGGAATTGAAACTTAAACGGATCTTCGAACGCATCCAGGTGATCATCGACATCTATAAACCCACGGAAATGGCGATCGAGGCGCCTTTCTACGGGAAAAACCCCCAATCAATGCTCAAACTGGGACGGGCCCAGGGCGTAGCCATGGCTGCCGCTATCACCAAAGGGCTGGAGATCACCGAATATTCTCCCAAAAAGATCAAGCAATCCGTCACAGGCAACGGCAACGCGGCGAAAGAACAGGTAGCGGCCATGCTCAAACAAACTTTCAGTATCGATCTTAGTGAGCACTATCTGGATGCCACGGATGCACTGGCGGCCGCAGTATGTCATTATTATCAAGCCAAAGCTTTTCCCGGGGGAGGGAAAAAATATAATGGTTGGGATGCTTTTGTGAAGGGAAATCCGGATAGGGTGAAAAAATAAAATGAGCTGGGGATCTAAAAAAAGAAAGACAGGGGCAAGCCATCAGACATTCAAATAGGAGATAAGTGCATCGTAGCGATCCCGTAGGGAATCGACGTATTCAGATTCATTGAAAGAGGCCTTAATAGTGTAATCATACCGCTCAAAAGTACTGACAATGGAATTGATCTCCTGCCGATTGATCTTTAGGGTCACATCGATCATAGGAGAATCTGATTGGCTTTGTACAAAAGCATTCAGGATGACAGCACTTTCGGATTCTACGATACGGGCAATTTCGGATAGCGAATAATCACGGCGTGTCATTTCCAGTACTATGATAGAACCAGGTTCTTTAAAAGAGGCCGAATCGGCGAAGAAACGCATCAGATCTTCCAGAGTGACCAGGCCGGAATAATTACCCCGATCATCCACTACGGGTACGAGCGTTAGATTGTACTCGGCCAACATGCGCATTAATTCGTAGATGTGATCATCGAGCCGGACGCAAGGGGTGGGTGAGGATAGCGCATAAGATCCAATAGCCTCTTCGACATCGTGGTTCAAAATATCATCCTCCGACATCAGTCCCAGTAGCTGTTCGTTATTGACTACCGGCAGATGCCTTACGTAAAAGTCGTTCATCATGCCCAGGGCTTCTTCTCCGGTATCAGAAGTCCTAAGTGGTATGATAGTGTTTGATAAAAGTGTCTCTGCAATCATTGTCGTCTGTCTGGATTATGTATCGACTAATTTACACTAAATAATGATTGCCTGGGAATAACGCCTCATTTTGAAGATGTTAAAGTGAGTCGTCAGTCATCAGTCTGATGGTCGTCAGTCTTCTAGGTATCTGCCAAGGTCAAAGTGCCGGGAGAGATGGATTCGCCTTGGTGCAACCCGGGCCATTTCTGTCAACCTTTAGCAATAGCTGAATTGACTATCGACTGCCGACTAAAGACTTATTAATCCAAGAGCTTCTTCTTCTGGGCAACAAATTCTTCTTCCGTCAGCAATCCTTTTTCCCGCAGGTCTCCTAATCTTTTTAATTGTTCCAGCAGGTCTCCCTGAGGGGAGTTGAGCAGGTCTTCTTTGGGGGCATCCAGTTGGGGTGTCAGCCGAAATCCGTTGGCTTCAAACTGATCAAACTGTGGTTGAATGCGCAAAAATGCCAGGGCATCGTGTTCCTTGATGCGGCGGAAATCATCAAAGCCCAAAGCGACGGCTTTATCCAGATGGAAAAATGCCTTATCTGCATTCTCAGTCAGGGAATAGGTGCAGGCGAGGTTGAAATGAATAGCCACATCTTTAGGTGCGATCTCCAGGGCTTTATTGAAATCCCGGATGGCGCCTTCATAGTCAAAGTCCTTGAATTTCTGTACACCGCTGGCCTTAAACGGATTATCTCTCCGTGGAGTTGGCCGGCTCTGGTATTGGGCCGTTTGGCGTGGATCGGGGCGACTGGTTCTGCGCTCTCTTTCCTGGGTTCTCTGCCGGCTGCGTTCTTCCCGACTTTCCTGTCGGTTATTTCGGTTGTAGCCCTGGTAACTTTGCTGTTGTTTGCGAATAGATGCCCGGTTGTATTTCCGGTTGAACTCGTCCTCATCCATGGAAAAGAAAACGATCGCATCGATCAGTGCAATAAGCCAGGTTATCCAAAAGAAGAACAGGTAGACTATACCCAGACCTATCTGCCCCAGGTAAAAGCGATGAATACCAAGCCCTCCGAAAAAAAGGGCCAAAATTCCAGCTACGTTCTTATCCTTCATGTGAAAATTCCTTTATTATTTTATGAGCGCGTCATCTTATAAGCCAAATTCAAACAGCTTCTTATAGTGAAGCTTTTAATTGCCCTCCAATTTAAACCGGATCCGGAATCCTTAATATAAACGGACAACTGGGGCATTACGTTCAAAGGAACGTAAGCTATCTTTCCCCGCCAGGATTATAAAACTCAATAGATCAGGCTACGCAAATCATGGACGAAGGTCCGCTATTCAGTTCTTGAATATTTTGCAGGTCAGCACTGTGAAATCATCGGGATAAGTTTGATCACCGATAAAAACGCCCAGTCTTTCCACCAGGTTGTCATTAAAAGCCGAAGCTGACAATTGGTAGTGCTTTCTTACGAAATTGTAAAGCATTTGTTCACTGAGGAAATCGCCAGCTGAATTGCGCAAGTCGGTAAGCCCGTCGGTAAAGGCCAGGATGATGGCTTCGTTATCAAGGAACAAACTGCCGACTTCCACTTCCGGCAACTCTACAAAAGAGCCCAGTATGGTACAACCTTTATTCAGGAGAATGACCTCATCATTGGTGACCAGCACCGGTGGATTATGTCCGGCATTGATGTACCGCAGCTCTCCGGTATTGATATCGTACTGAGCTATGAAAAAAGTAATGAACCGTTCTCCCTGCGTGATGCGATTGACGGATAGGTTAAGGGCATGAATGAATTCTTTCAGATTGGTGCGCTTATTGATCAGGGTATGAAAATTAGCCTGGAAATTAGCCATCAGCAGGGCGGCGGCCATGCCCTTACCGGAAATGTCGCCTACACAGAATACGATCTTACCATCTTCAAATTCGATAAAATCAAAATAGTCACCACCCACTCCCAACTGGGGTTTATAGATACTGCTGAGTTCATAGCAGGATTTGCTCGGCAGACTTTGCGGAATAAGCATTCTTTGCATTTCGCTGGCCAGTTCCATCTCATGCTTCAGACGTTCCTGCTCGAGTTGCCGGCGAAACAGGCGCTTGTTCTCAATGGCTACCGCGATGATATTGGTAATAGTGGTGATGAACTGGATCTTATTATACATATCGTCATCTTCACCGAATCCCCCGATGAACACATAAGCAATGGAGGTATCCTTGTGCAGGACGGGAATGACGACGTCAAATTCTTTGAAGAAGGGATGATCCGCTTCGTCGATATTCTGGATGTTGGCAAACCGGGGAAAATAGGAAGGG
>JAGQXH010000608.1 GCA_020436695.1 Lewinella sp.
TGATCAGTTGGGGCAGAATCTGCGTACCCGGAGGCATACGTGACTCGGTGCGCAGGGCTTTGAGCTGGGTAGCTTCCCAGGTGAAAATATCCCGGCCCCGTTCCTGTAAACGTTTCGGCTTGAGATCCAGATTGAGCGCCTGGTAATGAAACTTCATACCGGCCGGCAGATCGATAATAAAGCGGGAACTTTCAACGGCGGTTCCAAATTCCTGGATGTCCCAGTTGGGATAATTGCAGTACCTGCTGCCTTCCAGCCGCATGTCATACTCTACCTCAATGGTATAGGGATATTGACTGTGCCTGATATCGAGGACCTGCACGCGGTCATCCTGATAGATCGAAAAGTCAGCCACGGCACTGTAATCCTTGATCTCATCTTTATCGATCTTCCGGACTAAATTTCCGAATGCATCGTACAGATTAGCCTGGAATTTGCGGATGCGGGAATCCTTGTCGTAAAAAACGGCCGTGACCTGGGCGCGGCTTTCATTATTAAGAATGGTCACCACTTTGCGGTAAGAAAAGGTGCCGGCACGAAGGGATTCGATTTTGAATTCGGTAAGTTCCTCCCGAACCACCTCGTTGGCATTGGCCATCAGACTGTCCGGAATGGTGAAAACGGGATAGAATGGATCAGATGCAGCACAAAGATAAAAGCTGCCGGAAAGTAGCAGCATAACCAGGAATGTAATTTTGTTCATGAGACAACGCTTATTTATAAGATGCCGATGAGTCGTAAGTCAAAATCCAGAAAGCCGGTGACTTACGATTTATTGACTTACGACTAACCGACTCCTACAAATATACATCATTCGATATTAATAAAACCCAGATTGGAAGCAATGCCGAAAAGAATCCCGAAATCGCGGTATTGCCCGTTCTGGAAAGAGGCGGCAAGTTCGATCCGGAATACCCGAAAGATATTATCCACCGAATACCCGACCTCAAAGTAGTTTTTCGAAGTGGGTGTAGCCAGGTAGTTGACAAAGACATTTTCCTTAATTCCCAGCATCCATACTTCCGGTAATTGGGTAAAGAGGAATTTGCGGAACTGATAATGCACGTGGGCGCCGAAATATTTATCCGCCGTGCTGTGCCGGTAATATTCCAGTAGCCGGTAACTACCCACGGGATCGGAAGTGGTCAGCACCAGTTGGTTGCCCTTGAAGTGTTTGAAGTCAGCGAAGCCCACCGCTTTATTGTTCAGGAAAGCCCCGGCGTTTAGCTTAAAGTCGATAATGCCGCGGGCTCCGGCGCGGAATTTGTGCCGGATGTAAAAGTCTACCAGGTCGTAGTTCACTTCGCTTTCCAGGATGCCTGTGATCCCCTTCCGGTAATAGAGGGATAGTTTGGGCGAGCTATTTTCGATCGGCCGCCGCTTGCCGTTGTAAACGCGATATTTTTGCCAGGGACGAGTCTCTACTCCAAGATTAACAACTACGGCTACCTCCGGATCAGGGATCGGGTATTCGTATTCCTCGTTGAGGGGAATGTTGGAAGCATAGGAACGATCATCGCGGTTAAACCAGGTTTGGGTGGTCACGTTGGGCATAGTATGACGCCGTGCATACTCCACATAGCCGTTGAACTGAAGGTTTTCCCTGGCCTGCTTGTTAAAACTCAGGCGACCGTAGTCTTTTTCAAAAATGCTGAGATAGTTGCGTTCACTGATCAGATTGGCAAATGTGTTAAGTAGCTGACTGATGGGCTTATCCGGATTGTACTGCTGAACGTAACGCCCCCCTTCCAGTTGCAGATTTGCTCGTTTTCCCTTTTCGCCGAAGGTGAGGTCCATAGCCGCTTTTCCGATCAGTTTTTCGCGGGCAAAGGCATAGCGGGGTGTCAAGGTGAATTTGAAAGGATTATCGGTACGGTTATTGTAAATGAGATTCGTGCTGACATTGTAACCTTCTGCCGGATTGAAATTAAGGTGTAGCAGAGGCGATTCGTAAGTGAGCCGGCTTTTTTCACCGATGCGGTAGGTGTCGCCAAAGAGGATATCTCCGGGATTGAAAGCCCGTGCCTTGCGTCCTTTGCCTCCAATGGTATTGGTGTTCTGTTCGAGCGTATCGGCCCGGCTGAGGCTGTCTTCCGCAGCGTAGCCGCGCACTTCGTATTTGGTGAGCGGTACCGGACGGATCTCTGCCCAGTAGAGCGAATCCCGCTTGTAGGCCATGGAGTCGACCGCATATTCCTGATTGATCACTACTTCAGGTTCTTCCTGTTCCTTGGCTTCTTCCTTTTCATATTCGCGAAGTAGCCGTCGCAGGTCTTTGCGGGTAAGTTCTTCTCCGGAGGCCAGTTTTTCCTGAGCAGTGGCGGTTTTGGGGTTATCTTTTGCCTGCTCTTTCAATTGCTGGGCCAACTCTTTTTCCAACTTCTCATCGATCACCTCGAAATCGTAATCCAGGTCAGGATTAAGTGTGATCTCATAATCACTTACCGTGGCCAGGTATTTGTATTCGAAAGCAAATCCCAGGATCTTCCCATCTACATCAAAGCGGTGACTGACGGGCAGCCACACCTGTTCGGCAATGGGAGCATAGACCTGGTTGACCAAAAAGCCAATACCGAATTTGTAGGTTTTCAGGGAGAGACTGTGGATGCTCCAGAGGTCTTCTACAATGAATATCGTGCCTTCGAAGACATTCTCACCCCGGCTCCGCGGGATCACCTGGATACGGTTTACCCCATAGCCCCGATCCATAAAGAAACCGTCCATTTTGAATTTATAGTAGGCAAAGGCTTTCGGCGAAAGTGGGGAAATGGCTTCGGCGATCTCCGGCTCGTAGAAGCTGCCGTTGATGAAGGAATTGGGACTGGAGTTGTTGGCTTCTCCCTGGGTATAGACCGAAATGACCTTTTCCCGAAAAGTATTGGGACGTTCGTATTCGATCAGGCTGACGGACTCACTGGTGAAGGCCTTGGTACTGTCGATCCCTTCTTTTTTCAGCTCTTTCCGTAGAAAAAAGGGCGCTTTAAGCAGCCGTCCGGACCCTTTGATGTACACCTGGGCTTTGTAGGCATCCAGTTGCTGACGGTGGTAGCTGGCCTTGGCAATAGCTTTCCGCATGACCGTATACGCCGGGTCTTCATTGCCTTCGATCACATCGACGGTTTTTAGTTCCAGTGGTTGTTGGGAGAGCTTGACGTTCAGTTCCTTGAACAGATCGCCGATGGCTACCTTTTCCACATGACTCTCATACCCTAGATATTGGAATACAAGGGTATAATTGCCCGGATCGAGCCGTAGCTCATAAAAACCCTCCACATTGGTGATCGTTCCGGAGCCGGTTTCCTGGACGAATATACTGGCGAATTCAAGCGGCGCTCCCGAATCATCACGCACGTAACCGCGAATACCGCCGGCATAAACCGAGGTGACAAAAAGGAAAAGAGTAACAGCGAGTAGTGATCGAAGCATAGAGGTAGATTGTTTGTCATTTAGTCTTAAGTCGGATAGTCGTAAGTCATTAACTTACGACTGCCTTAGAGACGGTAAATATGCTGAAGCCGTTGCTAAAGAAGATGAAAAATTAGGCAAAAGCCCCTGTTTTTTTCTACCAATGCCACCGGTTTAACCTCATTTAACAACTCGTTTCGCCGCTTTAACGTATCCTTTTCACCAAAGCGGGGTCCGAATGCATCTGTATGGAGGAGTGAGGGTTAAGTCAGTGTGCAGGTGAGCGCATTCACTAACTCACCATCTCACCTCCTCTCTTCTAAAAAAAACGTATCTTACACAGCCTTAAAGAAAATTGTTATGTCATTGCGAATTAGATTTTTTAAATTGCCGAGACACAGTACCTACGATTACAAACCGCGCTTCTACGATCCGCAGAAAGAGGAACTGGAAGAGCGTCTGAAGCAGATCGAAGATCTGAAAGGTGGTGACATAGATGCGGCAAAAGCACGGATAGCCGGTGGTTTTAAGCGTGGATTCAGCAAAGAGCACAACCGCTTCCGGCGCAAACAGGTGGCGCAATCCAATTATATTCTGGTAGCCACTCTGGTCACGCTGGGTATTCTCACCATTTACCTGATCTCGCGTTATATGCCGCAGGTGGCCAGTTTTTTCGGTGGATAGTGATGGTGATTTTGTGATATTTTGAACAATCAAAAGGAGATAGTTTATGGCTGATGTTATTCAGCTGTTACCCGATGCGATAGTCAATAAAATTGCAGCCGGCGAGGTGATCCAGCGCCCGGCTTCGGTGGTAAAGGAGCTGATGGAGAATGCCATTGATGCCGGTAGCTCTTCGGTAAAACTGGTTGTTAAAGATTCCGGGAAGACCCTGATCCAGGTAATCGATGATGGTTGTGGTATGAGTGAAACAGATGCCCGTATGGCACTCGAGCGGCATGCTACCTCGAAGATTCGGCAGGCGGAAGATCTCTTTGCCATTCGCACCATGGGATTTCGCGGTGAGGCTATGGCGTCCATTGCGGCAGTAGCCCAGATGGAGATCCGCACCCGGAGGCGGCAGGACGAATTGGGCACCCGGATACTGATCGAAGGATCGGAGATCAAAACCCAGGAGGCCTGCCAGTGCGATGCCGGTACTAGTATCAGCGTCAAGAATCTCTTCTTCAATATTCCGGTGCGGCGCAATTTCCTTAAATCCAATACGGTGGAAATGCGCCATATTCTGGATGAATTTCAGCGTATAGCACTGGCCAATCCCGATATCTTCTTTTCTCTCCACCACAATAATACGGAGGTTTTCCACCTGCCGCCCAGTAATCTTCGTCAGCGCGTGGTAAACGTATTCGGTACTCCCTACAACAAAAGGCTGGTGCCGGTAGAAGAGGAGACGGATGCCATGAAGCTGAGCGGATTCATCAGCAAACCGGAATTTGCGAAGAAAACCCGGGGAGAGCAGTTCTTTTTCGTCAATCAGCGCTTCATCAAAAGTGCCTATCTCAATCATGCGGTCCTGACCGCCTACGAAGACCTGCTGCCCAGCGATACCTATCCTTTATACGTGGTGTTTATCGACATCGATCCGGGGAAGATCGACATCAATGTTCATCCGACCAAGCAGGAGATCAAATTTGAAGATGATCGTTTGATCTACAACTACCTGAAAGTGGCCATCCGGCACAGCCTGGGTAAATACAAGGTGATGCCCACGCTCGATTTTGATCAGGAAGGTAGTTTTTCCTCCGTACGCATCAAACCCATTTCTCCCACGCGTCCGGCTACCATCAGCACATTTAAATTGGGTGAACGGGCATCTTCCGGTAAAAGTGGAGGGAGCAGGCCGGATACGGATGATAGTCCACGACAAAAGAGCAATCTGGAAAACTGGGAAAGCCTGTACGAAGGCCTGGAGGAATTTGCCGAAACCGGTAAG
>JAGQXH010000609.1 GCA_020436695.1 Lewinella sp.
TACTCGGCCTGGCCGAATTCCATTTGAGTTAATCGTAGCGCAGATCACTTCACCAACCCAAGACATCAAAGCACCAATCAATGAAAAGAAGACAATTTCTCCATAATACCGGCACGGCACTGAGTATTCCCGTTTTGCTGAACGGTATGCCGTTATCAGCCATCAGCCGTTCTCAATTCTTCCCATCCTTCAATGACGATAGTGATAAGGTGTTGGTCCTCGTCCAACTGAATGGTGGAAACGATGGACTAAGCATGGTCATTCCACGCGACCAGTACAGCGAGTTATTCAAGGCCCGTTCCAATGTATTGATCCCGGAAAATGCTATTGTGCCGATTACCGATAAGGTGGGGTTCCATCCGGTCATGACCGGCCTGCGTTCGCTCTACGATAAAGGCCAACTGGGGATCGTGCAAAGTGTGGGATATCCCAATCAGAACCGCTCTCATTTCCGTTCATCCGATATCTGGTTTTCCGGTTCGCCGGCAGATGAATTCTGGACCACCGGTTGGCTGGGGCGCTACCTTGATACACAATATACCGATTATCCGGAGGGCTATCCCAACCCGGAATATCCGCATCCATTTGCGATCACGATCGGGAATGTGGTATCCGAAACCTGCCAGGGTGCTGCGGCTAATTATTGCCTGACGATCACCGATCCTTTTGCGCTTAGTCCGCTCTACGAAGGATCACCCACTGATGTGCCGGATACGCCTTACGGCGAAGAGCTGGCTTTCCTGCGAACCACCATTCTGCAAACCAATGCCTATGGTGAAGAGGTAACCGCTGCTGCCGAAAAAGCAAAAAACCTGGCCGAATACCCGGAAGACAATGGTTTGGCCCAACAACTTAAAACCGTTGCTTTACTGATCGCCGGTGGTCTGAGGACCAACATCTACGTCGTCAATATTGGTGGTTTCGATACCCATGCTAATCAGGTAGTGGAGGGTGATAAGACTACCGGAGAGCATTCGCAGTTATTACGTGCCGTTTCGGAAGCTGTCTCCGCTTTTCAGGAGGATCTTACCCTCTTGGGGATAGAAGAACGTGTAGCCGGCATGACCTTCTCCGAATTCGGCCGGCAGATCGCTTCCAATGACAGCTTCGGTACCGACCATGGAACAGCGGCACCCCTGTTTGTTTTCGGTTCCTGTGTGAACCCGGCCGTAACGGGAGATAATCCCGATATTCCGGATCAGGTGGAAAGGGGAGAGGGCGTACCGATGCAGTACGATTTCCGGGATGTCTATGGCTCGATCCTCATGGATTGGTTTGAAGTCAGTCAAAATGATATTAAAACCCTGTTCTATCCGGGCTTTACTTACCTACCGGTGCTCAATGCCTGTAAACCGGTAGCTACCCGCCCGGAAGTCTGGAAAGAAGACCTACTACTCAACAATTATCCCAATCCATTTACTTCGGAAACAACCATCCGCTTCACACACCCAGGTGGCCATGTCCGGCTCAGTATCTTCAATACACTGGGAAGTGAATTACAGGTATTGGTTAACAAGCAACTGACTGCCGGTGAGCACAGTGTGCCTTTTTATGGAGGACATTTACCTGCCGGCAACTATTATTATCGTCTGCAGGTAGGTAATACAGCAAAGACGATGCGGATGAGTAAAATATGAATTTGGTATTGGGTGCTGGGTATTCGGTACGATGATTGGGTTAATGGCCATACCAGCCATACAACCCTCCATCCGTACTATTTAAGTAAACCAACTCATCATTGTTTCACTATATGTGACTGAGAACTAATAATGAATCAATGGAACATTAGTCTGTTTACTAATATACTTGACTTTATCCAACACCCAACACCCAATACCACCATAAAGAATCATCAATTCTCACTTCCTTCCATTCCCGGTTGCTCGATCTTGAAATCTTCCCGGTCTTTGGCGTCGCGTACCATCTTTTTGACATCCTCTAGAAGCTGCTTGGCATCGTACACGATACCGTCTTTGACCGTATATTTCACACCTCCTTTGCGCACTACTTCATTGTTCTCATTCAGGCGGATGGCACCGGTTCCATAGAGTAATTTGATATCTGTGAGCGGATTTTCTTCAACGATGACAAAGTCCGCCATTTTCCCAACCTCTACCGTGCCGATCTGATCTTCCAGGCCGAGTGCCTGGGCGCCGTTGAGCGTAGCAGAGCGGATCACCTCCAGTGGATGAAAACCGGCTTCCCATAGTAACTCAAGTTCTCTGATATATGCAAAACCATAGAGCTGATAAATGAACCCGGAATCCGATCCGGCAGTGACACGACCGCCCCGGTTTTTGTATTCGTTGACGAAAGTCATCCAGAGTCGATAATTTTCCTTCCAGTTGACTTCCTGCTCTGTTCCCCAGGAATGCCAGTAAGATCCATGGGAAATGCGACTGGGCTTATAAAAGCGCCAAAGAGACGGCATGGTGAATTCTTCGTGCCATTCTGCCCGGCGGGCCCGCATCAGGTCGCGGTTGGCCTCGTAGATGTTGAAGGTAGGGTCGATGGTGAAGTCCAGTGCAAGAAGTTCTTCCATCACTGCATTCCAGTGGTCGGAGTAGGGGGCAGCAGCCTGTTTCCACAATTTGCCCGCTTCCTCAAAACGATGCTGTTCGTTCTGATAGTTATAGTCGAGCGGATAGTTTTGCACCGTGCGATCTATAAAAAGTGCTTCGGGCAGGCCGTACCAATGCTCCATGCTCGTGAGCCCGGCCCGGGCGGACTGCAGTACATTCCAGCGAGCCACATCCATTTGGGCGTGGTGGCAGGCGGAACGTAATCCTAGTTTTTTGTTTTCTTCCAACGCGGCGGACATAATTGCCGGCGGAGCGCCAAAGAATTTGATACCATCGGCACCTTTTTTCGCATTGTCGCGCACCCATTGCCGGGCTTCTTCCGGGGAGTTGATACCATTCTCCGCTCCCTGCCCAAAAGCCGTGTAGGCCATAATGCGGGGGGCAACGATCTCATTTTTTTCGCTGCGTTCCCGATGTTCCAGTACCCAGTCCAGACCGTTGCCGCACGATGGGTCCCGGATGGTGGTAATGCCGTGGCCCAGCCACAGTTTGAAAACGTATTCCGCATCCGCACCCTGGGCTTTTCCTCCGATATGGCCGTGCATATCCACAAATCCGGGCAGTAAATACATGCCCTCGCAGTCTACCTCTTTGCCTCCGGGAGCCAGTGACGGGCGGCGATCCTGATCGATTGGTACGCCTGGGTAACCCACTACTCTTACTTCTTTGATCCGGTTTTGTTCAACAACGATATCAACCGGCCCTCTGGGGGGAGCGCCATTACCGTTGATGAGCGTAACCCCGCGGATAATGAGCTGGTCATAAGGCCCGTCGCCTTCTTCCGGTCCGCGGTTAGGAGATCGCTCCTGGGCAATGAGCCCCGTTGCCGTAAGCAGGAGTAGAAGCAAAAGGATGTGTGGTTTCATACTAGTGTTGTGTTTTGTGGATATTGTCTTGTCGGTTAATTTTTGCACCCTGACTGTTGACTATCTTCGACAACTGCACTGTTCCTGCATAAAGCCATGTGCTTCTGTACTCAGCAATGGCCAGGCATTGCCGCTTCCTTCCTGTTCGAAATAGAACGGCGCTCTGGGACGGTTGTAGTTGCCGATCTCATTCATGCTTGCTGAGTCGTACACCCTGCCGTTGATGATCGTGTAGCGGACCTGCTCGGAATTCTGGATATCCTCCAGTGGATTGGCATCCAATACGATCAGATCGGCCAGTTTCCCTTCTTTGATAGATCCGATCTGGTCATCCATTCCCAGATAAACAGCTCCGTTGATGGTCGCGCAGCGAAGGGCCTCATGATTGCTCATTCCTCCCTGCTGTAACATCCATAACTCCCAGTGAGCACCTAATCCCTGCAATTGGCCGTGTGCACCGAGATTGATCTTCACGCCGGCATCACTCAGTTTTTTCAGAGATCGGGAAGTGAGAATATGCCCGTTTTGGTATTCTTCTTCCGGGATCATGGTCCGGTGGCGTGCCCGACTGTCAATAATACTCCGGGGCGTGAAGCTCAGCAGCCGTTCTTTTTCCCAGACGTTGGTATGTTGATACCAGTAGTATTCTCCACTCATGCCGGCATAATTGACAATGAGTGTAGGCGTATTGTGCACATTGGTGGCTGCCCAGAAATTGACCACATCGCGGTAAAGCGGTGCTACCGGTACATTGTGTTCTACACCGGTGTGACCGTCGGCAATCATGCTCATGTTGTGAAAGAAGGTTGATCCACCTTCCGGTACCACCAGCATTCCCAGTTCTTTAGCGGCCTCCATGACCTGCTGACGTTGCTCCCGGCGGGGCTGATTGTAACTCTTTACACTGAACGCGCCGTAGGCTTTGGTGCGGCGAATGGCCGAGCGGGCATCTTCCAGGCTGTTGATCACTGCCTTATAAGGACCGTCGGCTCCGTAGAGGATCACGCCGGTGGAGAACAGACGCGGACCAACGGTAATGCCGGCCTTGATCATCTCACTGTGGCTAAAGATCATTTCCGAGTTGGAAGAAGGATCATGAGCAGTGGTCACTCCGTAGGCCAGGTTGGCGTAATAATTCCAGTTTTGCTGGGGACTTAGTCCGTACCGGAAATCGCCGACGTGAGCATGGACATCGATAATACCCGGCATAATCGTTTTGCCATTACAATTAATTACATGGGCACCCTGTGGAATTCGGGTACGTCGGCTCAATCCCACTGAGCGAATAACATTGCCTTCGATAATGATGGTGCCCCTATCGATCACTTCATCGCCTTCCATGGTAATGATGCGGGCGTTAGTCAGGGCTACAATGCCTTCCGGCTGGTCGGCCGTAGCCGTCAGTGGTATTGTCGTGCCTACAGTATCCATGGGAGGGATACTATCTACAGCTCCTTCCAGGAACTTGAAGCGTTCCGTAAGTTGATCAGAGAAATACTGATTACCCAGGGTCCAGAACAGTTTTTTACTATCGGCCGACCAGTGCAGATTGATCCCGGCATCGCGAGCAACCTGGGCTACCGGTACGGCTTTGGTATTGGCCGAGATACCGATTGGTTGTCCGGTCATGGGGAAGGGGGCGATGTATACTTTATATAATTCGGACCATGCGATCCACTTGTTGTCCGGACTCAATGAAAATTTATGGGCATACTTTCCATCAAAATGCTTACGGTGCTCGAAGCCGTTCAGGTCAACGGAGTGATAACTTTTTGTGATGCTACCGAAAATATAGCCTCCCGTTTGGTAAAAGATCCGTTGGTTATCGGCGCTGAAAACGGGATATTCTCCCTGTGAATAAACGAATTGGATCGCTTTCGTCCCCAGGTCCATCCGGTAAATGC
>JAGQXH010000060.1 GCA_020436695.1 Lewinella sp.
CCCACACCTCGTTGCTTTCCTACATAAACTTCCACAATCGATTGCACGATTCTAAAAATATTGCTACCTTTTCGGCATTAAACTTGCCTCCGGCATAATTGGCTATAGCGTAGTAATTCCATCCAATAGAAAAACGCCACACAGAAATTCCCTTCTGCGTCTGACAAGGCGCTGGAAATAGGTCATTTGCCATTTAATCACCTGAACACCAGATTATAGGTATGTGCTTTCCAGTTCATCCTGAGTGATGACGGGATCACATTTTGGCTATTCAGAATGTTTCAGGACCAGGTATGGACTTTTTTCAAAACAAAACGAAAAACATGAGGTATTTAACCGGCACTATCGGAGCCCTGCTTTTGATGGTGGTTTCAGCGATGGGGCAAAACCAGCTGGGTATTTTTGATAACCACACAGATATTGGCGATTGTAAACATGCAGGATTTGCTACCTACAATACGACCGATCAGACCTATACCATCGGCGGTTCCGGAACTAATATGTGGGCCGGCGAAGATGAATTCCACTATTTATGGACTACACTGCAGGGCGATTTTATCCTTCGCGCCGAAGTGAAATTCCTGGGCGGTGGCGTTGACCCACATCGCAAGACCGGCTGGATCGTGAAGAACAACCTCGATGGTAATACCAAACACGTAAATGCTACGACGCACGGAGACGGACTAACATCCCTGCAATACCGTGAGACGACCGGAGGTGAAACCATTCAGGTCATATCGCAGGATTCTTTTCCCGATGTGATCCAGTTGGAGCGGATCGGGGATACTTACATTATGTCTACGGCAAAATTTGGAGCGGAATTTACCAGTGTCACCCTGGAAAATATGCCGATGGATAATGAGGTATACGTAGGGCTGTACGTCTGTTCGCACAATGAAAATATCATGGAGACGGCGATGTTTCGCAATGTGCGGATCGTGCGCCCGGTAGATCCGGATTACCAACCTTACCGGGATTATATCGGCAGCCATCTGGAAGTGATGGACGTGGAGACCGGTCACCGGAAAATTTTGTACAGTTCCGCCCATTCCATACAAGCACCCAATTGGACGGTGGACGGAAAAACCTTGATCTATAATTCCAAGGGGCGTTTGTACAACTACACCCTGACCACAAATACCATAACGCCCCTGAATACCGGTTTTGCCACCAATAACAACAATGATCACGTATTAACCTTTGACGGTACCATGCTGGGTATGAGCAATCACAATGTGGATGACAACCGGGCCTCCACTATCTACTACATGCCGGTGGGAGGTAGCGATGCTCCCAAAGTGGTTACAAAACCTGGTGTAGGTAATTCTTACCTGCACGGCTGGTCACCGGACAATAAAAAAATGGTCTTTACTGCCAACCGGAAAGGGCGCTACGATATTTACACCGTGGATGTGGCTACCGGAGCAGAAACCCAGATGACGGATCAGCAAACACTGGATGATGGCCCGGAATACAGCCCGGACGGCAAGTATATTTTCTTCAATTCGACCCGTACCGGTAAGATGAAGTTGTGGCGTATGGATGCGGATGCAAAGAATCAGGAGCAGCTTACGTTTGATGAATACAACGACTGGTTCCCGCACATCAGTCCGGATAAAAAATGGATCCTGTTTATTTCGTTCCCCAAAGACATTGACCCCAGTCAACATCCTTTTTACAAACACTGCCTGTTGCGGATCATGCCCTACGAGGGTGGAACGCCCCGGGTACTGGCCTACCTCTACGGTGGACAGGGTACCATTAATGTGCCGAGCTGGTCACCGGATAGCAAGAAGGTGGCGTTTGTGACGAATACGAAGCTTTAAGGAGGTGTTCGTTACTTGGTAGTAGGGACAGTATGCTTGAAACCTTCAGCAACAAACCTCAGCAAAAGACCTACGTTTCGGGAGTTGTCGTTATCTCTGGTCAAACTTGTTGAATAACCTTCAACAATGAATTAAAACAAGACGAAAAAACCACACACACAACAGAGGACGACACTCCTGATCCGTAGTACCTCCATACATGGTCTATTATTCCCGCGACAGCTTGAGCCAGTCGGGCAATACTCCTGCACCCTTTTCCCGGTAGTGTTTCACGACACCTTCCAGAACGGCTGGGTCATATTCAAACCAGTCAACTTGTTTGCGGATCATGAGCGCATCATCAAAATAAAGCCAGATGGTGAAATCCATTCCCCAATCTACATCTACCAGTTCGTCGTAGTAATAGAAAGGATTGAGGTGGCCTCTGGCTACGGCGACACTATCGTTTGCCACCAGAGTTTCCACGCTTAAATGATCCTGATCCGGGCTCATTTTATGAAAATTCCCCACTTCGCTTTCCCAGTTATAGAAGCTTTTGAACTGCCAGAGGCTATCCAGATGGATCTGTAGGGTGATGTCATCGAAGATCAGGTCCTTCCGGTAAAAGGAACAGAACTTTTGCCAGTCGGACCGTGCCGCAAAAGTTTCAAAAAAAGCTGTTGCCCGCTGTTCTACCGCGAGCTCTCGGGAAGCGGTAGGCAAATTGTTATCATCCTGAGATTTGCAGGCGTTCTGAGTGAAGCAAAATCCCAGGGTAATGATCAGGTAAATATGCTGAAGTGCTTTTCTTCTATACATGCTTACGTCGGGTTGATTAGTGATCAATTATGTGCTGCCAAATTAGAATATTACCGGCAATTCAATAATCTACTGGTTCGCTCATTTGGCGCCTGGTTTTAATAAGCTGACATTTGCCGGGTGCCCCTATGTGAAAAAACGTATTTTCAGCGCAAGTTTTTTGAACAATTGAAATCATAAGAAAATGAAAACTGCCATTGTCACTTTTGTATTGAGCTGTCTGCTATCCGCTACTTATGCACAAACCGATTGCCGGCCTTATCTTCCTACGACCCAGGGCACTACCTGGGAGATCACCAATTACTCTGCAAAAGGTAAGGAAACCGGAAGAATAACCTACGAACTTGTGGATAAAGTGGAATCCGGTAATGAGATCATTTTTAGTGTCAAGACCGTGACTTACGATAAGAAAGATGATGAGGTTTTTACCAGTAATTACGATGCCAAATGTGTCGATGGCAAATTTGAATTCGATATGGCCTACAAAATGGATGGCAGCTCCATGCAGGCCTATCAGAACATGGACTTTGATATGGATGCGACAGAATTTGAGATCCCGACTATGGATGCTGCAGTAGGGACCACTTTGCCGGACGGTACACTAAAAGTAAATATATCCGGACCGATCGGCATGCATATGACCGTGGATGTGACGGATCGGAAAATTGAAGCAAAAGAGAGTGTCACCACTCCTGCCGGCACTTTTGACTGCCTGGTAATATCGCAAAATGTCAGTACCAAAATGATCGTAGGGATCAAGGGGGCTTCAAAGGAATGGTACGCTGAGAATATCGGGATGGTGAGGTCGGAATCTTACAATAAGAGCGGGAAGCTGATGGGGTATAGTGAACTGACTAAATTGGATATAAAGTGATTTTCACTCCTTAAGCCATGATTCATGCTGATCAGGGATTAAAAGATCAAACAGGAAGGTAAAAACGCATATAAAAAAGATGCATCATGTGCCGCCGTAGCTCCAGTGGAGGTGCAGCGTACCGAAATATTTCCAATACTCTGATACAAACCAAAATTGAGCTGCAGCGCAGCGTCACACATGCCCAGGCACCAGCGTAAATATTACGCTACGCTGTAGCTGAATCAATGTACTTACATGATGCTAGAAATAAGACGGTGCGCTGCACCTATAAGCCTAAGGAAATAGTAGTGGTTAACCCCTGATTCACATGATTCCTGGCAGAAAATAAAAAATCCCGAACCCTGTAATCAGAGCCCGGGACCTTCATTTTCAAAGTCAATCTGCCGATCCGGAATGGATTTTCCCCAATCCGATCCTATCCGGTCAGCAGCAAATACGCATAGTATAGTATCGCTGTAGTTTTGTTACTGCTTCCTTTCAAACCGCACATTATCGATCAGGAAGTTGACGTAAGAACTTCCATTGTCGAAGGCCATTCCGAACTCATTCGGCACTTCGGTAAGATCCGTAGGACTGTTCGTTCCCCAGCCGTAATCGTCTTTGAAGGCAGAGATCTCCACCGTCATGGTCACCCATCCATTGGTCGCTTCCAACGCGCTGCCGTCACTACCCGGAGCGGCCGGACCGGCGGCCCACCAGAAATCGTTATCGGCCGTATGCAGGCGCATCTTAATATTGCCTCCAGTGATCGGATCGAGAATATTGATGTCGAATTTGATCACAAAATCTTCTACGTTGGTACCCACTTCGGAACCTGGAAAGTTATTGCTGCTGTTCCGCCAGAACAGGTCTGTCCAGCCGTTATAATTACCGTTCACCATTCCGTAGCTGGATCCGTCCAGAGACTGATCCCCATTAACGATCTGCACATTACCCCACCAACTATCTTTAGCACCGGTACCATTGAAATCGAAGAACACCAGGGCTTCATCCTGCACCTGATCGACGCCCTGGAAGTTGATGGGCGGCGAAGTGGTACTTTCTCCCTCAAAGGTGACGAAGGTGATGACCCCAATGCCTCTTTTCACTGCTTCCGGCACTACTACTTCCAGCAGGCTTTCCGTTTTGGTACCGAATTGGGTAGCGATGATATTCTCCGGGAAGATCACATCCGTCAGCAGGTTGAGTTTTTCGCCGGTGATGGTGATCATTTCGCCCGGTTTGGCAATGGCCGGATAACCCGTGATGATGGGCACATTGGAGGCCAGAATAGTGAGTGATTGCTCGGAAGTGATCTGACTGCCATTGGTTGTGGTCAGTACAATACTACCATCTTGCGTACCCGGTGGAATAACTACGGTGATCTCATTGGAAGAGATCACTGTAGGAGTGGCACTGGTGCCGCCGGCGAAGTTTATATCAGTAACCAGATCCAGGTTATCACCCGTAATGGTCAACACGGCATTGGATTTGATCTGCTCCGGACCGACGGAACTGATAGTCGGCAGGATCAATGTGAGGTTGCCGCCGGACTGCACGGATTTATTGGCCGCCGTATTAACGGTTATCAGGTCATCTACAGCCGTCAACGGTACGGTAGCCACTAGTTTCTCCAGTTCCTGTGAGATGATTGAGCCTTCTACATCACCACCAAAAAAGATGGAAGTGACCAGATCCAGGTCCGTTCCAGTAAGTGTAATGTCGGTGCCTGGTTTTGCCGGATTGGGCGCTACATCCGTAATGGTCGGTACCGCCAGGACGACGGGATCAGCGGAGGATACTTCCTGGAGGGAAGCGACTATGACTTTCAATTCTCCATCCTGTGCGGTAGCCGGGACCATTAAGCGGATCTCATCGGCAGATTGGGATGCAAAATCACTTACCCGGTTATTCCCGCCAAATACGGCTTCCTGTACCAGATCCAGATCAGAACCGGTGACGGTCAGCATGGCACCGGCCTTTACAGGACTGGGGCTGAGGGCCGAAATAACGGGTAAGGTGACGATCAGATCGGTTGCCGAACTGACCTCGATGGGCTGAGCTTCTCCGTTTGATATGATCACGGGACCAGTCTGAGCATCCAGTGGGACATTGACCTCGATCTTGTCCTGGCTCTGACTGATAAAATCTGCACTCAGCACCGATTTCTTATTGCTGAATATCACTTCCTTGATCAGGTTGAGGTAAGTACCCGAAATGGTCACCGTTTCCCCAGCGCGCGCTTCTGAGGGGCTGATGGAACTAATGGTAATGGGTTCGGAAATGGTCAGCCGGGATTTGGAGGTGATCTCACCGTCCGGCGTGATCAGTGTGACCAGACCGTCGACGGTGGCTTCCGGGATGGTCAGCGTAATGCGGTCGGCCGTTTTGGAGTTGAACGTGCTGACATTTACGTTGACCGGAAGAATAATCGCTGAAACTTTATCCAGGTTCCTGCCGATGAAAGTTAGCTCTCCTCCCCGAAGTGCCGGAGATGGCCCGAAACTTAGGAGTTCTATGGCATTTGGATCGATGGCATCATCATCGTCTTTCTGGCAGGAGGGAAGCAGCAAAATACCACCAATAGCCAGGGCCAGCAGGAATATATAGTGTTGAAATTTTAGTGATCTCATTGTTATTATTTTTAGTCAGCGAGTCGTAAGTCGTAAGTCGATCAGTCCTTTAAATACCAGCCATACCGACTTACGACTGATGACTCTCCGACTCACGACTAATTAATCGGTACCACCCGAACATTATCAAAAGCGATCAAAACCGGATTACTTGTATCTGCCGGTCCGAACAGCATGATCGTTATATTGGCCAGATTGGAAACGTCATCCAGTTTGGCGGTGGGATTATCATCGGAGTCATCCTTGTTATAGACGAAGTCTGAAAGCGGAATGGCCAGTGTTTGCCAGCCGTCAGTGGTGTAAGGGCCATCCTTCCAGGGTTGCCATCTGGCCATAGCGGTACCCGGCGCATCGCGGCCGTGATCTTCGGCGGAGGGAGAAAAGAAGATCTCCATGCGCACGCTCTGCCATTCTACCGGCACGTTCACCTCCATTTTGAAGATGAGGTCACTCACCAGTCCGGTGGCGATGGGGATATCTCCGCGTCCACGGGGTGCCCAGTACTGCATCGTCATTTCGTTCACCCACTGCCAGGCACCGTGGCTTTCACTTTGGAAATAAGCGAAGTTGCCGGAGATCGGTGTTACGCCTGGGACGTCATCGTAGCCGATGCGGGCGGTCCAGGTCTCATGCAGTTTGGTATCGAAATCGAGCAGGATATTCCGGTTGTCCCGGAAAAGAAAGCCCGATTCCTGTGTGCCGAAATTGGTGCTGATCTTGATGGGGCCGGGCGTTGCACCTTCCGGTACGATCACCTGTACTTCCGTTTTACTCAGACTGACAATGCTGCCTGCTACATCTCCGGAAAAAGTGACGGTCATCGGTTCGAAAAAGAAATCGCCGTAGATGATCGCCGTTCCACCATCCGGTACATACTCGCTCTTGATGCCGGAGATCTGCGGTTCGGGAACGTTGATCTTGAAAGGGTAGGTGAGCTCGGTTCCATCGGAAAAGACCAACTTGATCTCATCGGTGACCACTACCGGTACAGTAGTCGGTACGTTTACGATGATGGACTTGTCGGTGACATAAGTTGGATTGAGCAGCGCTTTCTGGTCATTGAACCACAACTCCCGGGTATCGCCGAGGTTGTCGCCGACAATGGCAATAAGATTACCCAAAAAGGCGCCCACCAGGAGCGAATCACTGGCGGCCGGATCAGTCACCCGTATGTAATTGATCACTGCCGGGCCATCTTTATCCGCCAAAATATCCGGACCGGTGATCTCCTCGGTACAGCCAAACAGGAAGGCGACCACCGCAAGGATCAGTAGGAAGTGACCGGATCTGATTTGGAATATATTTTTCATTTTGTTTGAATTTTTAGTCGTCAGTCAGAAGTCGTAAGTCATCAGTCAATAGGGGAGTGGAAATTGGCCGGAATTCCCATGTAATAGGGCCCTTCACCCCAGAATTTCTCCGACCTTATCGCCAAAATTTTAGCACATTCGATATGACTTACGACTATCGACTGGCGACTGCTGACTCCTCTAATTAAAATCATAATCAACCGCCGGTTCTTCCGGCACCAGCAGGGGATTGGCCAGCTGCTCAGCGGAGGGGATCGGCAGATTGATATTCTCCGGCCGGAAGGGTACGGTCCCGCCGGCGGAAGATTCGGTCAGGATATAGCCCTCGAGACTATTCTCATCGGCAGCCGTATTGGACTGGTCACGCTGATAAGTAAAATCGCGCCGCTGATTCGACAGCATCTGGGTCATCTCATTGGGGCTCCGGTAGTAAAAGCGCTTCAGGTCGAACCAGTACATGCATTCCAGGCCGAATTCCATTCTCCGTTCCCACAGCAACTCGTCCCAACTGACACTGGTCTTTGCCGGCAGGCCGGCCCGACTGCGAATGGCGTTGAGGTATTGCAGCGCAGTAGCATCATTGGTACTGTTATCGGCTCCCATGGCCGCTTCCACGTAGATCAGATACACATCGGCGAGCCTTAGTATGTACTGATTGATGGCTACTGCCTGACCGGTAGTGACTTTGCCTTCATTGTCCTCTGCTGATCCCACCACATATTTCTTGAGGTTGTTGAGGGTAGCTGAAGCGCTTTCCAACACAACATTCTCATCAGTGGGATCGCGGTTGACGATCCTATAGAGATAACCGCCATTGGCTTGGTTGATCTCCGGATAGAAATCACCATTGGACATATAGATCGCGGGCAGGCGCTTGTCGGCGGGGTTGGTAGCTTCCAGAAAGTCTACCGTCATGGATTTATAGCCGCCCCAGGCTTCGGTATTGCCGGTGATGATGGTGCTGCGCGCCCAGTTAGCCTGGCGACTATTGCCGATGGCATAAGCGCCGGACATCCACTGCATGGCAAAAAGCGACTCGGGACTGTTGTTGTGCTCGATCTTGAAAAGATCCGCGTAATTTTCCATCAACTCCAGGCCGCTGTTCTGAATGACATCGGTGGCCAGTTCTTTGGCCTGATTGAAATAGCCCGTGGAGGAGGAGGCGTCCCGGTTCAGATAATACTGAGCCATGGTCAGGTAAGTTTTGGCCAGCATGCCTTTAGCCGACCATTTCGTTACCCGGCCATCCTCACTGGCTGTAGCCGGCAGGTTATCAGCCGCAAAAGCCAGGTCGCGTTTGATGAATTCATAGACACTTTCCCGGGTATTCTTCGGCAGGAAAATGTCGTTGTTGACCACCAGTTGGGTAGAGTTTTCCACGATAGGCACTTCACCCCAGAATTCCGACAGGAAGTAGTAGGCAGTACCCCGGATGAAACGGGCCTCGGCAATCGCTTCGGTGATGACCCGGTCATCGATCTTACCTTCGGCAAAAACGGGCATATCGTTGATGATGGCATTGGCATATGAAACCACGCGGTACAAGCCATTCCAGCCGTTGGAAATGTGGGCATTACCTTCATTGTAACTGAAGTAGAAGAACTGCCCTTCCTGATCCCAGGTATGGTAGAGGTTGCCGGCCAGTTCTTCCCCGGCCGCCCAGAAGAATTTGTCGTTGAAATCGAACCAGGGAAAGCCGTAAAGCGTAGCGGTAGCTGCTTTGACGTCGGCTTCCGTGTTATAGTAATTATCAAGAGAAGGCCGGTCCTCAATGGGTACGGTCACAAAATCTTCCCCGCAGGCACTGACCATAGTGATCAGTGCGATCAGGAGGAAATATCTGATATGTTTGAAGTGAGTTTCCATTTTTTGTTGAATTTTTCCGGTATCCGGTTTTCGGCACCCGATACCGGATACCGTTCTAAAAATCAATATCCAGTCCCAGCGTAAACATGCGCGGCGTCGGGTAGCGGCCCATATCCACGTTCTGTAGCAACGCACTTTGATTGAAAGCACCGATCTCCGGATCGTAGCCGGAATATTTGGTGAAAGTGGCCAGGTTCTGGGCATTCACATAGATCTTCATGCGATCGATGCGTATTCTTTGGGTGAGTGCCCTCGGCAGGGTATAGCCGATCTTGATATTCTGGATGCGGATGAAAGAACCGTCCTCGATATAGCGATCGGACATACGATTGTTCCGGTTCACATCATTGGTAGTCGGCCGGGGAATGCTGGTGCCCGGATTGGCCAGTACCACATTCTCCGGATCGGAAGTGGAGCCGCCGGGGTCCAGGTACTGGAAGCGGGCCCGGTCGAAGACCGTGGCAGCCTGATTGCTGAATACGTTGGTCATACCTTCGATCACCACGCGGGAATAATTGAGCACATCGGCGCCGTATGAGCCGAAGATGTAAATGGCCGCATCGAACGGACCGATGGAGAAGGTATTATTGAGACCGAAGGTGAAATCCGGATTGGGATCACCGATGAAGGTCTGATCGTCTACATTGATCACGCCGTCGCCGTTGAGGTCCTTGAACTTGATGTCCCCGATCCAGACACCACCACGCTTGTCTACGAGATTCTGACCATTGGGATGATCGGAAGTGATGATACCGTCGCTTACCTGTACGGCATGATTGAGGATGTCTTGCTGATCTTCGAAAATACCTTCGGTGACGTAACCCCAGAATAGACCCAACGGCTGCCCTACGCGGGTAGTGGTTGCCGTCTGGAATTCTGAATACCAGTAAAGGTTTTGCCAGTAGATCTTATCCGGATTATCGAGTTCGAGTACTTTATTGCGGTTCATGGAGAAGGTGAGATCCGTATTCCAGCTAAATTTGGGCCGGCGAACGTTCCGGGTATTGATCGCAATGTCAATGCCCTTGTTCTCCATTTTACCCACATTAATGAAAGGTGCGGCGATGTCATTCCAGCCGGTCCCGCCCAGATAGCGGGGTACAGTGGTTTGCAACAGCATATCGTGGGTCTGCTTGTTGTACACATCCACGGTCAGGTCGACGCGATTATTGAAAAGGGAAACATCCAGACCGACATTCAATTGAGAAGTCGTTTCCCAACCCAGTTCCGGATTGGCAATTCGGGCCGGACGGAAACCCAGGCCGAAAGGCGTCTGTACGCTCTGCATCAGCGAGCTGAACAGACCGGCCTGAATGCTTTGGTTACCGGAATTACCGTAGCCCACGCGCAATTTCAGGTTGTTAATGCCGGCGGAGTTCTTCAGGAAATCTTCCTCGCTAATCCGCCAGGCAAAGGAGCCGGAGGGGAAGTAACCCCATTTGTTGCCGGGACCGAAATTGGAAGAAGCATCAGCCCGGTACGTGAAGGTGAGCAGGTATTTTTCTTTCAGGTTGTAGTTCAAACGGGTATAGTAGGAGAGGAGCGAACCGGCACCTGACCAGGCACTCGGTGCACCAACATACTCGCCCTGGCTCAGGATCTGGATATCGTTGGTCGGCAGATTACGCACCGTCACATCGCTGCCTTCATAATTGCTTTTCTGCGCTTCCTGTCCCAGCAGCACGGTTAGTCCGTGATCAGCGCCGAACTTGCGGTTGAAAGTAAAGTAGTTCTTGGTCACCCAGAAGAAGCTACTTTCTTCTCGCTGGCGGAGGCGGTTCTCCCGGTTTTCTATCGCTCCCCATTTATAGGTGGGGTGGAAAGCGTGGTTGATGCTGTGATTGTTATCGAAACCGATCTCCGAGCGGAAGTCCAGTCCTTCAAAGATGGTGATGTTACCGTAAATGTTGGACATCAGCCGCTGCCGTTCCAGGGTGTTGTTCCTTTGCAGGGCGGCGGCTACGGGATTGTAGTTGGCTCCCACCTCATTGTTGTTGGGGCCGGCATAATTGCCGTCGATATCGCGTACGGCCACATCTGGCGACATCATCAGCGATTGCATGATCACCCCGTCGCCACCGTCGTTCAGGGTGATCTTCTCATTGGTTTTGGCAAAAGATACGGAACCGCCGATCTTGAACCAGTCTTTGACGGTATTGTCTACATTGATACGGGTGGAAATGCGGTCAAAGTTAGAGCCGATCACGATACCGTCCTGTTTGAAATAGCCTCCGGAAACCGCATATTTAGTGCGCTGGCTGCCACCGTTTACGGACAACTGATGGGATTGCGAACCGGCCCGACGGAAGATCTCATCCTGCCAGTCGGTGCCCGGTCCCAGCAGGCTGGGATCCATAAAGCGCTGGTTGAGCTGTCGGTCCAGGTCGGATGCGATCTGGGCCTGATAATCGGCATACTGAGGCAGCGACATCATTTCCAGTTTATTGGGGAGTACCTGTAGACCATAGTAGGAATTATAGGATATCTTGGCCTGTCCTTCCTGTCCTCTTTTGGTAGTAATGATGATCACCCCGTTGGCACCCCGCGAACCGTAAATGGCCGTAGCAGAAGCATCTTTCAATACATCAATGCTCACGATATCGGCGGGATTGATGGTGGAAAGCGGATTCACCCGGTTCTGGCCGTTGGCGCCGCCAGCCCAGTCGAAACCGGCTGTAGAATTACCGTCTCCCTGAAAGGGAATACCGTCGATCACATATAGCGGTTCACTGGAAAGAGAAATGGAGTTGGCGCCCCGGATGCGGATGGAGGCAGCACCGCCCGGCTGACCGGAGTTTTGGGTGACTTGTACGCCGGCCACTTTGCCCTGCAGGGCCTGATCGATGTTGGTGGTCAAAGAAGTACGCAGGTCATCTTCAGAAAGGGAAGCCACCGAACCGGTCAGGTCCGACTTTTTACTCGATCCGTAACCGATGATCACCACTTCATCCAGTACCGCCACGTCGGTAGTCATCACTACATCGATCCGGGTGCGATCGCCGATCGTTATCTCCTGGGTATTAAAGCCGGTGTAGGAAAAGAGCAGCGCTTCGGCCTCATCGGGAACTTCCAGGCTGTACTTGCCTTCAAAGTCGGTGACGGTACCCGAGGTAAAACCCTTCACCAGTATGTTCACCCCGATCAGCGGGTCTCCGTTGTCGGCGGTCACTACGCCGGAGATCGTTCTCAGTTTTTTTAGTATATCTACCGAGCGAACAATGTTGTGGAAATTGTCGGTCTGTTTGTCCTGCTGAATGAGCAGGGTGAGGTTGCCGCCGGCCTCCAGTTGCTCGATCTTTTTGATGTGTTTGCGGAGCTGGCGGGTCTCTCTTTTGCCTCTTTCATTTTCCTTGTACAGGATGATGAACTTGCCGCCGTAGGATTCGTAGCGAAACCCGATCTTATTAAGCAGGCGGTTGATGGCGAGTTCGAAGGTTTCTTCTTCCTTAAACTCGAAATCGACTTTGACATCCTGTACGGTCTTGGAGTCATAGGAAAAGAAGACCTGGTATTTTTCGCTGAAGTCGTCCAGCACTTCGGAAAGTAATCTTTCATCAGCAGCGGGCGGGGAGGTGTCGTCGGCCATCAGTGGATGCCAGGATAGAGACAGGCAGGCCACCATCAGCAATAGGAAATACCTTGGTTTGTAAATCCTTTGTGATTTCATACCTTTGTTTTTTTAGTATTAACAATGTCTTTGGGGGGCAGCGGAATTGGCTGTCCCGCCTTGTTCTAATTGATAATTAGCAGGTTTTCTTGTCTGGAGATCTTTCTGCGAAAGGTGCCTTCCAGCAGGGGAATGGTCAGCTCCAGTTCTCCCATGGGAACGGAGACGGTCATGATCTTTTCCAGTAATCCGGTATCTAATACTTCCGTCTCTATGCCGTAGAGTTCTTCAATTTTTGTCAGTATCTCAGCAATGCTCTTGTCCTTGATGATCAGGACGCCCTTTTTCCAGGAGGTGTCCGGTTCGGCCGGAGGCGTTTCATTGCGACGTTCCAGAATGGCTTTCTTCTGTGCGGAATAGGCAACGAAATCGCCCGGTTGCAGCGTTTCTTCACGATCTCCCATATTGAGCCGGATCTGTCCTTCTTCCAGGAAAACATCGGTTTGTGCTCCCCTGCTCGATACATTGAAAGAGGTGCCGAGCACTTCCACTTCCAGGTCATCCGTCACGACGATGAATTTGGCATGGGTAGCCGGTTTTTTCTCCACTTTAAAAAAGGCCTCGCCTTTCAGCCATACTCTTCGATCACTTCCTGCTGACCACCTGCGATTGTAACTGATCTCGGAATTGGCGTTGAGCTTCACCCAGGAACCGTCCGGGAGTTCCAGGGCCTGCCATTCCAGATTGCCTGTGGCGTAGTGAATGACCGGATCGGTCCGGAATAACCACAGGGCGGCTGCAACACAAAGCAAAAGGGTTACTGAAGCCGCTGCGACCCAGGCCGGGGCATTGGACCTTTTCTTAAGACGAACGACCTTTCCCGGCCGGACGCGCTGCTTGATATTTTCCAGCATCTCGTCCGATAGGCCGAGAGGAAGTGGTTCGTTCCATTGCGCCTCCGTGCGCCAGTCACGGGCCATCCAGTCTTTCAACAGGGAAAGATCGTCAGTACCAAGGTAGGCCTTCAGCAGCTCAATCTCCTCATCTGTGGCTTCGCCGTTCAGGTAGCGTTTAATGATGTCTTGGTGGATCATGTCGTGGTATTCTATGGGTATTACGACTAGAGAGGAAGAATACCCCTATTGTTGGGAGAGAAGATTTTAGGGCTTCAAAATTTAAGGATCTCACAGGAGTTGCCCACCCCCAATCAATTTATCTATCTTTACGGCGATAAAAACTATCTGATGATCCTTTCGTCTATCCTGGCAGCGAAACAAGCGGGTAAAAAGCAACTGGCTGTTCTGGTCGATCCCGATAAAACCTCCGATCAGCATTTGGAGCAGTTGATCCGGACGGCCCTTATGGCTAAAGTTGACTACTTCTTCATTGGAGGTAGTTTGTTGATGAGTGATCGGCTGGAGCCCTGTCTGGAGCAGATCGGTCGAGCCTGTTCCATCCCGAGAATATTGTTTCCGGGGAACGCACTGATGGTCCATCCCGGTGCGGATGGCATCTTGTTACTCTCACTGATCTCAGGACGTAATCCTGAATTTTTGATCGGGCAGCACGTGATCGCGGCTCCTTCGCTAAAGAAAAGCGGCCTGGAGATCATCCCTACTTCTTATCTGCTGATCGATGGAGGAGCACCTACATCGGTGACTTATATGAGCAATACTACTCCCATTCCGGCTGATAAGGCGGATATCGCTCAATGTACCGCCATGGCCGGGGAAATGCTGGGACATCAGTTGGTATATCTGGACGCGGGAAGCGGTGCCCGGCGACCGATTCCTGTTGCTACGATCCAGGCTGTAAGTCAGAATGTGGATATTCCGCTAATCATCGGTGGTGGTATCCGTAATCCGGAAGCGGCCCTGCATGCTACGCGCGCCGGCGCCGATCTCATCGTTGTGGGAACAGCCAGTGAGTATGATCCGATGATATTAGTGGAAATGGCGGAAGCGATCCGGTTCAGTACGGTCGAGGATGGACGGGCAACGGTGGACGGGCGACGGTCTATGGTGGATGAATAGGAGGCCGGTTATTGGATTTTTGAACTCAAAAGTCCAAAAATCAAAAGCCACATACTGCTAAGGGAACTATCAGCGGTATTGCTGGGGTTTAAAAGGAAAAATTTTACATGGAAGAAGGAATTGTGATCAAATCAACGGGGAGTTGGTATCAGGTGAAGTTGACGGATGATCGCGTTATTCCCAGTCGTATTCTGGGTAAATTTCGTCTGGAAGGCCTGAATCTGACTAATCCGGTGGCGGTGGGCGATCAGGTAGAGATCCGTTTGGAGGAAGGAGAGGAAGAGATTGGTTTGATCCAGCGTATCCTTCCCAGAAAAAATTATGTGGTGCGGCAATCTCCCCGCCGTAAACACGATATGCACCTGCTGGCCAGCAATATCGATCAGGCTATGGTGATCGTGACGATCCGGGAGCCGATGCTGAAGCCGGGGTTTATCGATCGCTTTTTATTGATGACGGAGCCTTATGAGATCCCGGCCATTATTGTTTTCAATAAGGCTGACCTCTACCTGGAAGATGACCTGGAACTCTACGAAGCCATTGAATACATGTACCAGAGTATCGGCTACCGGGTGATGCTGGTATCTGCCACCAGCGGACAGGGCGTAGAACAGATCCGGGAAGTTTTGAAAGACAAGATCACCTTAGTGGGCGGCCAGTCCGGAGTGGGCAAATCGACCCTCGTTACGGCCGTTCAACCGCAACTGGAATTGCGTACGCAGGATCTTTCCGATCACTCCGGTAAAGGCCAGCATACTACCACCTTTGCTGAAATGTTCGACCTGGACTTCGGGGGAGCCATCATCGATACACCGGGTATCAAGACTCTGAGTTTTAACCATCTGGAACCGCAGGATGTGGCACATAATTTCCGGGAGTTCTTCGCCCTGTCGGAAGATTGCCGTTTCGGCGGCAGCTGCCTGCATCGCAATGAGCCCGGCTGCGCCGTCAAACAGGCCATCGAAGAGCAGGAGGTCAGCGAATTGCGGTATATGAACTATCTCACCATTCTGGAGGAGATCGAGGAGCAGAATTATTGGGAGCGGAATAAGGGATAGCCTATGGTACTTGGTATCGGGTGCTGGGTTTTTAGCTCATAAACGTTGATAAATCACCATCTTTTTACCTGCCCGTTCGTTACAATAAATATATGGTAACCTTCCATTTGGAGCCTTGCCATAATCATCTCATCCGGCATCCCGGAATAGGCTGCCGCAATATCGTTATAAAACATGCACTCGATCGGCCATTGCGTATTGAACAGTACAACCTTGTTCGCATTCTGAACAGGTAGCTGGAGGTTTTTGATCAATTTCTTTTCCTGTGTTAATTCCCGCGAAGAAAAAAGCTTCAGCCGTTCAAAAGTATAGCGGAGCGGTAGGGCTATTAAAAGGATTGCTATCAAAGATGCCAGTCGTCGAAGCCATACTGATCGGAAGTGGGATCGCCAAATTTTCACGAAACGCCAGAACAGGGCTGTCAGTATGAACAATGCCGGTGCAATAAGCACAGTATAAGCCTGCATTCTGGTCGCTACCAGCGAAAAGAATACCATTGGAAGGCCGATCCAGGTCAAGAGGGCCAGGCGTTTGAAAAAGATCGGTCGATTGATCTTCCGGAAAGCCCGCCAAAAGAACCAGAGCAGCGGCAGATAGATCAACTCCCCGTAAACGATACGGATGCGATCCAAATGATAATACCAGGGCTTATCGTGTCCGTCCAGCCCTTCGGTGATGTGGCGTAAATGATGCCCATACTCCCAGAATGCTTCCTGTGGGAACTGATCCATGATATAAAGCTGCCAGGGAAGGGCCACGGCGGTGGTAACCAGCAGCGCAATAGAAAAATGGAACAGGATTGGCCGTGGTCGTTGGTTCGTCTCCCGGGACAGGAAAAACCAAGCCGGAAACACGATTAGGGCCGGCAACCACTTGCAGAGAATAGCCGCGCCCACCGCTAGCCCCACGGCAAAACTCCACAGCCAGGCATAATGCCGTGATTGAATTTGCCGGATCGCCAGAAAAATACCCAGCGTAATGAAAAACAGAAAATGTAGGTCAATATGATCGGTAGCCACTCTACCGCTAGTCAATTCCAGGATCAGGCCGTTTATGGCAAAAAAGAAGGCTGCCACCAGCCCTACCCGTTTACCGTAGAAATACTTACCGATCTCAAAAGTGAGGAAAATACCCAGGGTTGACAAAATGATACTGGGTAACCGAACTGCAAATTCACTGATCCCAAATATTTTCAGACTGATCGCCATCAACCAGAGCGGAAGCGGCTGTTTGTGGAGCCAGATGTGATTCCCGGCCCAGTGGCGAAAATCATACGGCAGTAGCGGTTGCTGATATAACATGGGCCGAAAAGGATGGGCCATCATGTTTTTGGCTACCAGTGCATGATACCGCTCATCCCATTCATGCAGGAAAGGGTCGGCCGCCAGATAGATACGAAGCAGGCATCCGACCAGGATGATCAATCCAAGGGTGATATGGGACAGAGAGAAACGGATAATTTACGTCGGTTGACGGTTGATCAGTTGCCGGTTGCATGTCAGAAACTGATTAAAAGGCAACCGGCAACTGCAATTCCATGTTATTCCACTACCGTGATCTTCAGCATATTCGTCCGGTGTCGTTTGTGCAAAGGCATACTTCCCGTATTGATGATCACATCGCCCGCTTTCACTTTCTTTGCCCCTTTCAGGATCTCCGAAACATCGGCAATGGTTTCATCCGTTGTGGTAAACCGGTCATAGTAATAACAGCGAACGCCCCATACCAGATTGAGCGTGGCCAGCATGTGCATCCGGTCGGAAAAGATGTAGATCTTACATCCCGGTCGGAAGCTGGACAGTTTAAAGGCCGTATAACCCGAACTGGTCATACCCACGAGAGCCTTGGCTTTAACCTCCTCGACTATACGGGCTGCATTAGCACAGATCGCGTCGGAATAGAAGGTACGTGATTTCGGTGCAATGAAAGGCTTTTGCCGGTCGGTGCTATGGTAGGATTCAGCCTGTGTCAGGATCTTATTCATGGCTTCCACCACTTTCACCGGATGTTTGCCCACGGAAGTCTCCCCACTGAGCATTACGGCGTCGGCACCGTCAAAAACAGCATTGGCTACGTCGGTGATCTCGGCCCGGGTGGGGCTGGGATTAGTGATCATACTATCCATCATCTGGGTAGCTACGATCACCGGGCGCGCGCGCTGGATGCACTTTTTAATGATCTCCTTCTGGATCACCGGCAGGCGCTCCATAGGCACTTCGATACCGAGGTCACCGCGGGCCACCATGATGCCGTTAGAGTTTTTGATGATCTTATCAATGTTCTCCACCGCTTCCGGTTTTTCAACTTTGGCAATGATCTTGGCCGGGTGATTGGCGGCGTCGATGCGCTTGCGCAGGTCCTTGAGATCTTTTCCGGAACGGACGAACGAAAGGGCGATCCAGTTGACCGGCTGAGTCAGGATGAATTCCAGGTCAGCGAGGTCTTTTTCCGTCAGACAGGGAAGAGATATCTTGGTATTCGGCAGGTTAACGCCCTTGTTGGAAGACAATATACCGCCAAATAGTACCTTCAGTTTAACGGTATCCTTTCTGTTGGTCTCGGCTACTTCAAAGACCAGTTTGCCGTCATCTACCAAAACCCGTTCCCCCACTTTAACATCATTGGGAAACTCCTGGTAGCTCATGTAGATCTTCTCCATGGTACCGATACAGGGTTCGTTAACGAAAGTAACGATGTCTCCCTCTTTTAGCTCCAGGGCATTATTCTCGATCTTACCGACGCGGAGCTTGGGCCCCTGCAGGTCGGCCAGGATACTGATGTGCAGGTTGTATTTTTTGTTGATGTACAGTACCCGATTGATGACCTCCAGGTGGTCTTCATGACTGCCGTGAGAGAAGTTGAGCCGGAAAACATCAACCCCGGCTTTAACCAGTGCAAGAAGATTATCGTAGGCACTGCAGGCGGGGCCTACCGTGGCTACAATCTTGGTATTCTGCTGATCGGTAATATTCATAATGTGTGGTAATTATCTGATTGTGAGGATGAGGGGGTGTTTGTCCAAAGTAAGTGTAAAAAATACAATAATTAGGGGCTGTAAAAGTACGTTTATCTCAAATATTTACAAATGTGGATTCAGCGAAATCAGAAAAAAAACTAAAAAACACCGCTCCTAAGCTAATGGTATTGTACCTAAAACACGATCAGAAAGCGTGAAAATAAGATTTGGTTGACAGGGTGGTTTACTTTGTATTCATTTGGTCAAAAATAGTAATTAATGCCAAGTATCTATATTTATTCCCTCTGTAGTCCTAATAAATTAGCATTGTGTAGTGCCTTCTGAACGACAAAAATTAACCAAAAACTTTGGTTATCAAGGTACTTCTGTTTTACTTTGCAGCAATATTCGTATAACTAAAAAGCGAATTGACTATGTCAAGCATTGCAGAAAGAGTAAGTAAGATCATCGTTGATAAGTTAGGTGTCG
>JAGQXH010000610.1 GCA_020436695.1 Lewinella sp.
CTCAATGCCCTTAAATCCTCGAACATACTCCGCATCATCCTGCGCCCTCACTTCATCGGCAGAAGCTGAAATATCCCACTCATTGTCCTGCACCAAGAAAAGAATGGGCAGTTGCCACAGGGCCGCCATTTGGAGCGCCTCGGACACTTCCCCTTCCGTCATAGCCGCATCCCCAAGCGAGCAAACGACCACCGACTCAGACACTTCGCCGCCAGTCTGCAGTTTCTGCTCTACCATATATTTCAGGCCCATCGCGATACCCGCTGCCGGTATAGCCTGCATGCCGGTGGCAGAAGACTGATGAATGATCTTGGGTTTGTCCGGAACCCTGAGACTGGGATGGGAATAATAGGTGCGACCACCAGAGAAGGGATCATCTTTTTTGGCCAGCAGTTGCAGCATCAGTTCATAAGGAGACATACCAATGGCCAGCAGCATGGCATCATCGCGATAATAAGGAGAAACCCAGTCTTTAGGTTGCAAATTCAGGCCAAGGGCGATCTGTATGGCTTCATGCCCCCGGCTGGTGGCGTGTACATAGGTGGAAACGACTTTGAAGTGCTCGGTATAACATTCCGTCATCGCTTTGGCGGTAGCCATCAGTCGATAACTTTGCTGCAATACAGAATGTGCGATCTCTGGATTGATCTGGATCATTGGTCAGGCATAATTTGGGCTGCGGATACAGCATTATCATTTGGTGGTCTAATACAGGCGGTTGGTTAGGCCGCTTTGGGGTTGATAGTTGTCAGTCAGCAATCAATAGTCGGCAGTCATTGATGTTTCATATACAGGCAAATTCGGCCATTTACCTGCAAGATTTGCACTCAGCTTCCGGACGCTGAGCACCAAGCACCCATTACCTCCTGCTTCTCATTCCGGCACCTGCGGTAAGCGGGCCAGCCATCCTACGTATCGCTGCTCGTTGAACGGTTCATTCGATTCCATCACCGAAAACATCTCCGCGGCGATACAGGCACTGATCATTTCCTTAGCCTGTTGCTCCGTGTAGCCCTCTTCTTTCAGCCGTAAAAGGGTGAGCGCCGTTTCCGGCGGATCTCCATCCCGAAGCTGATTTTCCACGGCCACCATAAACTGCTGCCGCAGGATCTTTTTCATGTCCATAATTCCAGTTTGATTTTCAAGTTGCTAAAGTTACGACGCTCTTTTGAATCGATGGACACATTAAAACACGAATGAATGTTCGTACGCAAATATACAATCTTCCGGTCAGAGTGGTAGTAACAGGGGAAAAGTAAATGCCAAAGTGGAATTACTGAGGCTCCAGAGAGAAACCCCTGATTAATATTGATAATCAGCCGGTTGCCGGTTTGTCAACTGATTAACCGGCAACTGGCAGCGATGTTCAAAAAGATAGCAGGATAATTTTTAATCCCTTACGGTTTTGTTTAAAAATACAGGATGACTTATGTCAATTTTTCTTATACAATACTACTCTCCCGCCAACAATATCTGCCGGCTGGCCTCCCATCCTTTACCACTTACCCGCAGCAGATAAGTTCCGGCCGGAAGCTTTCCGTTAGGATTCAATTGCAGGCCCATCTGCAATTGTGCCGCCGGTACCGTCTGCGTGATCAGGCGCCGGCCCATCATATCCATTACTTCAAAAGTAACTTCCGCATCCGGTTGGTCGATCTCTACGGAGATATGTTCACCGGTACGAGCCGGATTAGGATATACTTTGGCGGCAAGCTGTTCGCGTTTTGGCTGTTGATCAAAAACGCCGGTGGGCCCACCGTTAAAATAGGTCTTGGCCAGCGTGATGGCATCCTCGGCGATCTCCAGGCCGATCAGCCGTCCGGGAAGATCATCAGCCGGCGGGTGAATACCGCCCCAAATGCGCGACAGGCTTGTCTGGTCGGAAGCATCCCGGTAGGTAGCCCATTGCAGCGTTACGTCCACGCTGGGGCCTTCCTCAAATACGAGGAACTCATTCTTCTTTGCATAGAATTCTCCCATACCGCCGGGAAAATATTCGTCGCCGGTAAGGTCGGTCATTACCTCGGCGGCAGCCCGGGAAAAGGTAGAGTGACCGGAAACATACCCGGCAAAAGGCGGTGTAACGAAAGTAGGCCGCTGATAGGGCCACCAGTCTTCGGCCAGTATCCAGCCCACGCCGGCATAGTCGGTTTTGGGGTTCGGCACATAATCCGGTCCCCGCCATGCTTTGACCTTGATCTTACCGACATTTGCATCATCGGATCCGGCCAATGGATCACCTTCCTCCACCACTTCAATATAGCCGGGCACCAGCGGCAGGCCTGCAGGATTGAAATTATCCCGTCCCTTATCGGAGCACTGCCCGTGATCAGACATATAACGGATGGCGGAAATGGGGCGCAGATAATCGTAATACCCCTTGATGCCCCAGGCCGTAACGGCAGCATCGTGCATGGCCCCACCCAGCGTGAAATAGGTTTTAACATCCCACTCCAGCGGGTCCATCACTTCGCCCTGCCCTTCGAAACGGGCCTCGAAAGCCGGATGATCCGTTACGTAATTCAGAATAGTGAACCAATGCCCCGGAGGAGTTTCCGAATCCGGTCCGTCGGCCCAGAATTCGGCCAGTACCCGGGTATAATCTCCGCGCGGGACGATCTGAGGTTCGTAGGGCTGCCCTGTATACGGGTTGACAGCTCTACCATGCCCTAAGAAGGTACCGCCGTTGAGTTGATCGTAGAAATCGGGATAATCCGAAAAATTCCGGGGAATATCTGCAGCGTCTAAATTGCCGAAACCGGCCGGAGATATATCCCACAACACACCATCTTCATGATCCAGATGGGACGACCAGATGGCGACAGTAGAAAACGTCCAATGGTAATCAGTGACGCCGTTATCCTCATCCGGATGGATCTGTGGCGGAGATCCCGGATCGTGATATATCCAATAATCAAAACCGTCGCGATTGTAGACGGTCAGATCTTCTTCACTAAGGGCGAAGGGCACTACCTGTCCCCATTCCGGACTGAGAAAAGGCGGCGTATTCACCGGAATGACATTGCCGCTCTGATCGATCACCAGATCGAGCGTCAGCGGCTGCCAGCGATTGGGATCAATTATATCGGGGTTCCCATCGTATTTGGTAACCAGCGGCGGATTGATGGGGCTGTAAAATCGATTGCTGTAATTGAACTGCTCGAAAGAGTTGTCATTCAGGCCGAAGTCAATGATCTTCTCGGCCAGATAGTTGCCCAGTGCGGCCGGATTACCATCCGAATAATCCGTGGAGGTGAAATTGATACTATAGCCGAGTTGCTGCATCAGGTTATCCGCCAGTCCGGCTATGTAAGTCCGGCCCGGCGAAGTAGCAAAGCGGTGACGGATCAGCCGGTAAGCTGCATAACTGATGGCTTCCTCCCGTGCCGTCTTCACATCGATGCTTCCATCATCCGGCAGGGCAATACCGTCAAATTCACACGTGTAATCTCTCAGGGTATGCCCCAGAAAGAAGGGCTCAGCCACATCATCAAATGCAGCCCAGGCATCGTACATGGCCATCGAAATATGGAACAGATTCCGGGCATGCACCGTCGGGCGGGCATAATCATTCCGGATACCTTCCAGCAATACCTCATTCCACTCACGGGCAACAGAATGATCCTGTGCGGTACTTTGCCCGACAAAGGCAAGCAGGAACAGTGGCAAAAGCAGGGATCTGGAAATAGAGAACTTCAAAAATCGCTTTTGGCGCTTGGTCAGTAAATGTGCAATCATCACTAATGTTTTTTGTATGTATTCAGATATACGGCTTAAGGTAATCAGCAAAGTAGAATTAGCCGATCAGGCAACAAGCTTCCGTTGCGCCTGATCTCCATTTCAATATTTTATACCAGCTACTATATCTTGACAAGTGCACGCTTGCCTTTATTTGGGAGAGGGTTGTCCGGCAAATTTACGGAATTGAGCACTTCTTTATCAATATAAGGCGGAAATTAACGGAAGCTTAATTCCAATCAAATTACTATCTTTGTAAAAATATTTTCTAATCCCCTATCGTTTGAGGATTGTTCTCTTAATTTGCAGCTCCTACTACTCTCGCAAATTTTCAATAGCCCACAAAGTAATTCAGGCAATCAGGATGCCCCCGGTCCGTGTTTTCCTACCCGGTAAATTGCGGTTTTCGGTAATTGCATCCTATTCAACCTTTTGTAATGAGAATTAATTTGCCCGGTGCCTACCGGCAGGGCATTTAACATATTTTTTATTAAGAATTGGCTTGCTTTGCTTATTATTGTAGCTCGAACCGGCAAAAAATGCAGCTTATTTGAGCAAAATATACAACCAAACCTTTATGAATAGATTGAAGTCCCTAATGATCATCGCTCTGGTGAGCCTGGGCATCTCGACACTCAGTGGTCAGGATATTCACTTTTCCCAGTTTTACATGTCTCCGCTGAACCTGAACCCGGCCATGACGGGGGTGATGAACTGTAATATCCGGCTGGCAGCCAACTACCGTAATCAGTGGGCCAGTGTGATGCGGTCCAACGCTTACAGCACCTACTCCATCTCCTACGATCAGAAAATACCCGTAGGCCGTTATGACAACTTCGGAGTGGGCGGGACTTTCTGGGGTGACCGCGCCGGGGAATCCAACTTCTCCACGCTGACCGGAAAACTGTCGGCGTCTTATGCTAAGCGCATGGGCGGTGACCGCAAGAGCAATCACTATCTGGTGGTAGGGGCCGAAGGCGGCGTGGCCCAACGGAGTATAGATTTCATCAATCTGCGCTGGGGAACCCAACACGACGGAGAGGGGGGCTTTGATCCCAATCTGCCTTCGCTGGAGAACAGCTTCGACCGGGATAACTTCATTTTTGCCGATCTCGCAGCCGGTCTGCTCTGGTTCAGCGTGTTCGATGAGAATAACAGCTTATACTTCGGTGGTGCCTTTCACCACCTGAACCGGGCCAATCAGTCGTTCAGCACAGAAGCCGAAGACCTCATCTACAGTCGCTTTACCATCCATGCCGGTGGTGAATTTTCCGGACGCCAGGGCCGTATCGGCCTGCTGCCCGGGGTGATCGTTATGAGTCAGGGGCCCTCCTTCCAGGTGAATGCCGGTACCAGTTTCCGCTTCCGTATGGGACGTACGGCCCAAAGCTCACAGTCCTTCCAGTTGGGGGCCTGGGCGCGTATCGCCAATAAGGTACCACAGGGTGTGCTGACGGATGCTATTATTCTGTCTACCCGTTTCGACTACGACAACTTTACGCTGGGCTTCAGCTACGATATCAACGTTTCGCCCTTGCGTCCCGCCAGTAATTCTGTAGGCGGCTTCGAATTTGCACTCCAGTATAAGATCTGTGGCCCTCAAGACAGAGG
>JAGQXH010000611.1 GCA_020436695.1 Lewinella sp.
TGTACGGACTTCTTCCGTGCTGACAAAGCTGGGTGGCGGCGGGATCACCACCGGGCTGTTACCCTGTAACTGGACCGATTCACCCTCGCATAGTGCGACCTCCGTTTCCAGGTTGGGGGGCGGCAACAGTTTGGCGTCGTCAATATATATGGTGTAGTTCTCGCGGTTACACTGGCTGAGTTTTACATCAAAAATGATGCTTTCCCGGTTTTCGGTGAGGCCATCCTGCACCGCATAAATAGGCACCGTAAGTTCGGTTTCTCCCGCCGGGATCACCAGATCGGTGGGTATCGGTTCGTAGTCCACTCCATTTTGTGCCGTTCCGGTGATGTTATAGTCCAGTACAAAATCTTCATCGAGTTCGGCCGGTAGTTTGAAAGTCACATATCCCGGTTCACAGTCTTCAGCGATGGCACCGTCGATAGTTACAGCCATGGCTTCGGCCTGCACCGTACCTGTACCGAAACTTTTAGCTTCCAGGAACACCCCGGAATCGTAATTGCTGTCGCCCAGGTCCGCAATAACCAGTCTGATGGTATATTCCTCACAGGGGATCACAATGGCTTCGGCCGTAAATACGTCCGTGATACCGTCATACACCGGGTAGTTGCCGGAGCCGTTATTGGAATTGTAGTACTGGGAATAGGCCAGTGACCCCAGATCGCCCTGACAGTTGGCAATATTGGCCGTTGCGTGATTCCCAACTACTCCCGGGTTGACGTTATTAATAGTCACCGGCAAGGTAGTACCCGGGATCTGTGCGATGTTGACCGCATTGCCCTGATAAGGACCGTTGATGCCGGGCCCCGAAATGAAGAATCCGAAGATATCGTTGAACTTACTACAGACATATTCCGGGTATTCTTCGGAGGCAAAAGCGTAGCGAAACCGTAGGGTATCCGATACCGGAACGAACGTGATGGTATACCTCACTACATCGTTGATGTCACTCCCGGCAGCAATAGTATTCAGATCTACATCCAGTACGTTGCTGCTGTTATTGAAGGAGGTATTCTGGCTACCCGGTGCATCCACTCCATACTGGGTAATGTTATTTTCTGTTTGGGTTACGGCCCGGCCGGTGGTCATTACTACCCCACGATCCAGACCGACATTGGCTGCTCCGTTCTTGAAATAGCCAACCGAAATAGCCGGCCCGTCGTAAGTGACGTTGGTCACCTGTACCCCTTCCCCCAGGAATACGTTCGTGATCAGATTAATGGGAGTAAAGGGAGCAGCATTCGTAACTTCGAGCTGTTGGGCCTGCACCCGATCAGAAAAAAGCAGAATCATTCCCAGCCCCAGCAGGGAAACCGACCATTTGTTGTAGATAATTCTCATAAGGATGTATTTCAATTTCTTGGAGTTGAATTCAGATTAAACCCCTTAATGGACAATTTAATCTAAAAAATACACGGTTTTGTCAGCCGGAACTTTACTTTGTGTGTTCAAAAATAAACTTCCCTAGCTAAAATTCAGAGTCAATCAATTTTATATGAAACAATTCTTTAAGTTCCTATTTGCGTCTTGTCTGGGTACGATCGTTGCATTGGTTGCATTGTCGTTACTCGGTATAGGTGTCATTAGTACCATAGCCAGCAAGGCTGAGCAGGTCAAGCCAATTGGAGCTAATTCTGTGCTGCATTTAAAACTCAATCAAGTACTGCCGGAACTCACAAATAATGCTGAGGTAGATCCCTTTGATCTGGCCAATCAAAAGATACTGGGCTTATATGACATTACCTATGCCATTGATCAAGCTGCCCAGGATGATCGCATTCAAGGGATCTTTATTGAAGTAGATATGTTGCCTACCGGCTTTGCTGCGGCCGGTGTATTACGCGAAGCGCTGGACCAATTTAAGGCCAAAAGTGGAAAATTCATAATCGCTTACTCCAAATATTATACTCAGGGAGCATATTATCTGGCATCCGTAGCGGACGAGATCTATGTACATCCCGTCGGATTGGTTGATTTTAGAGGCTTTGCCGCCCAGATCCCCTTCTACAAAACCCTGCTTGACAATGTGGGTGTTAAAATGCAGGTTTTTTACGCAGGCAAATACAAAAGTGCCACCGAACCTTACCGTCGCACCGATATGTCACCCGAAAGCAAGGAACAGATCCGGGAGTTTCTCGGCGTCCGCTACGATAAATTATTAAACGAAATTAGTGTTTCCCGTAATATATCCAAAACCGAATTACACCGAATTGCAGATAATTATCTTGCCGGTGATGTACAAAAGGCCAAAGAACTGGGAATTGTTGACTTTGTGGCTGACCGGGAAGATGCCCTGGCCAGTATCCGCAAGCGGCTGGGACTGGAAGAAGATGACAAGGTTAAGGCCATAAGCCTGCTGGATCTGTACAATAACCATCCCCGCACCACCGACCTGAGCATCAAGAACAAGATCGCCATCATTTACGCCGAGGGCAATATTGTAGACGGTAAAGGCAGTCAGGGCGCTGTAGGCGATGAGAAATACGTCAAGATCATCGATGACCTAAAAGATGACGACCGGGTAAAAGCGGTGGTATTACGGGTTAATTCACCCGGCGGCAGTGCCATGGCTTCCGAAAGCATGTGGCAGGCACTGATGCGGCTCAAGGGAGCCGGCAAAGCGCTGGTCGTCTCGATGGGGGATTACGCCGCATCCGGTGGTTATTATATCTCCTGCCCGGCAGACAGTATTTTCGCCCAGACTTCTACCCTGACCGGCTCGATCGGTGTATTCAGTATCATCCCCAGTGTGCAGGGTTTGATGCAGGATAAGCTCGGCGTCACTATGGATTCGGTCAAGACCGGGCATTTTGCTACGGGTATCGGAATTGTTACCGATCTGGATCCGCGCGAACAGCAGTTCATGCAAAATCGTACCGACCAGTTGTATACCTTATTTAAAAGCAGAGTAGCCGAAGGCCGTAAGATGGATATCAACCGGGTCCAGGAAATAGCCCAGGGCCGCGTTTGGGTGGGCCCCGAAGCGCTCAAAGTGGGACTGGTGGACCGCCTCGGCGGATTGGATGATGCCGTGAAAAGCGCCGCCGCCCTCGCCGGGATAGAGGAATACCGCCTGAGTATGTATCCTCATTTCAAGGAGCCGCTGATCGAGTTCATTGAGAGCCTGACCGGTGAGGAAAGTGTTCGTCATCAATACCTGGCAAAAGCCAAAATGGGTGATCTCTATCCTTATTATGAGTATCTGGATGAGATCAGCCGGATGAAAGGCGTTCAGGCTCGATTGCCTTTTTTCCTGCCGTTCGAATAAGACGGTTCACGGACGTCCCACGACTTCGCTCGGGACTATCGACCGGCGCGACTTGCAGCGCACCTGACGAACGGGCCACCTGCGGTGTCCCTGACGGACGCTTCGCTGACGGAATGGCATTATGAATGTCATAAGGAGAACTATACATTAGGTAGTACGGTACAGGTATCTCCGTCAGCGAAGCACCCTATCAAGTAATTTTCTTTAGATTTGAGCCCTAAAAAAAGCCATTCCCAAAGTTGAGAAAATACTTACTTACGCCCTGCACGCCGTACTGGCCATGGGGATACTGCTGCGTATAGTTGTCTACCTGCAGAATCGCTCGTTATTTCTCGACGAAGCCAATCTGGCCCGGAACATTGCCGATCGTTCCTTTGCCGGGCTTTTTGCTCCGCTCGATCACCAACAATATGCTCCCCCCCTTTTTCTGGTACTGGAAAAACTCAACTGGCTGGTAGCCGGCAGTTCTGAAATGGTCCTGCGATGCTGGCCCTTGATCATGGGATGTGTCGGTCTCTACTTAGTTTATCGTTTACTGATCGACCAGACCGGCAGATCTGTTGCTGCCCTAATAGTTCTTTGGCTCTTTTCTTTTTCACAGGTATACATACGCTATGCCACCGAGCTGAAACAATATGGAACCGATATGGCAGTGAGTGCGCTTCTGATCTGGCTGACGATCCGTTATCCTATCGGAAAGCGCTGGTATGTCTGGCCACTGGTGGGAGGGATCGCTGTATGGTTGAGTATGCCTTCGGTATTTATACTGGCCGGTATTGGCATATATTGGTTAATCCCCTACTATTGGCGGAAAAAGCCGGACGGTCATTTCATCAGGATCATCATAACCGGAGGCATCTGGTTGTTGTCATTCGGCATCTATTATCTGCTTATATTACGTCATGATGTGGGACGTCCGGCACTCATTGCCTATCACCAGGCGCATTTTTGGCCCCTGTTCCCAACGGATGAAGAGCAATGGCAGCGACTTCAACAATTGAGCCATTCCCTGATGAGTACGCTGTGCGGACATACGGTTCCGGCGCTGTTTTTTGGAGGGATTGGCTTATTGTCGGGAATTCGTGTACTCTGGGCCACTAACAAAAGGATGATCCTGCTCCTACTTGTACCGGTACTGCTATGCCTGGTGGCCTCCGGATTGGGTAAGTATTCCCTGATGGAACGCTTAAGTCTGTTCATGATGCCTTTGCTGGGGTTATTACTCGGCATCGGTTTGCATGATCTCTGGCAACGTGCTGCCGGTTGGGGACGCGGCTTGCTGGTATTGCTCTTCATTGCAGTGCTTCCTTTACAAAAAGGAATCGAATATCTCATTTATCCCTTACAGCAGGAAGAAATGCGCCCCTTACTGATCGAACTGGATAAACAACTGGCGGAAGGCGACCGTCTCTGGATCGATCACAATGCCCGACCTGCCTCTACCTGGTACACCCAATATGATCGCCTGGAAATCGGCCAGATTGATCGTGCAAACCTTATTTTCAGTGATTGGAATGGAGTAGCCCGCGAAGAGATTGGAGGATCAACGTTTCCTCCAGGCGCAGTCTGGCTGATCTTTTCCCATCTGGTTTCCGATTACAACCGGCAGGAAATGGAACAGGATATGAATGCAATGAAAGCAGCTTACGGGCCTTATGAAAAGGAGATCCGGTACAGAGGCGTTGCGGCATTTAAATATAGGCTGAAATAGCTGCCGATTTACTCCGATTTTCCCGTCTTGCAAAAAAGCCCCCCATTATGCTACTAATAAGCCAAAAGCCGTATATTTGCGAAGTTTTTCCAAAAGGGTAGTTAGATTAGCCCCCAGAGGAAAAATTGAATTTTTTTAACTAACGCTTTTTTTAATTTTTTTAACTAATCTTTTGAGTTATGCAAGGTAAAGGAGTTGTAAAATTCTTCCTTGTGGTAATGACACTGGTTACGTTGGTACAGTATCTGTTCATTCTTCCTACCCGAAAGGTGGAGAAGAAGGCAGAGGCTTACGCCGAATCGTTAACCAATACCATTGAGGATGAATCGGTACAGCGGGAAGCTTACAAGAAAGCCTATTCGGA
>JAGQXH010000612.1 GCA_020436695.1 Lewinella sp.
CTTCCCACCGCTCTCCGGCATCTCCCCTTTTAGTGATGAGGATCTGGCAACAATACGGATTATGGGGGCTTGCCCTGGCCGGCATCTGGGTCGGTACGATCCCGTCGGTAGCTATTGCGCTGGTTTCCGGGATGAGCAAAACTCGCATCTTTCTCTTTCTGACCGGTGGTAAAATAGCCTGGGCTACACTGATCGCGCTGATGGGGAAAGTTCCATTTTAAAAACAAAAACTACTTCATTATGAAACTAAGCCTTCCTTCCAAATTGAAAAGATCAATTGCCCTTTTTCTGACGGCACTGATGTTGATCTATACAGCAGGTTGCTCCTATTACGGAGTCAACAGGACTTCCCAAGATAAGTTGCCCAAACTGGTGGAGATGGGCCGCTATAACAAGTACTTCGTTGTGCACCAGGGAAACGAGATCTTCCATCTGGTAGAGCCTATGGTTGAAGATAACGTACTAAAAGGCACCCTGGCGGATGCTTCTAACGATCCCATTTATTACAATGAAACACGGAAAAAACGCTTCCGGGAATCTGAGAGAAGCATTCTGAACGAGATCCATATCTATCCGGTGGAAGACTATGAATTACTCTCGTTGGGAGAATTTGCCATACCCATTACCCAGATCCATGAAATTCGGGTGATCAGAGCGGATATTGGAAGAACAGTGCTCGCAATTGTCGGCACCACGCTCGGCGCAGTGGCGATCATCAGCATCTTCGCGTTGCTGACCAAAAGCTCCTGCCCGTATGTCTATGTTCACGATGGGGAAGGACTTGTTTTTGAAGGCGAAATGTACGGCGGCGCCATTCTGCAAAACCTGGAACGGGACGATTACATGCCGCTTCCACACCTGCGGGCCGACGGTTCTGCCTATCGCCTCTACATTGCCAACGAACTAAAAGAAGAGCAATTTACCAACCTGGTCAATCTCGTCGTTGTCGATCATCCGGAAAACACTAATGCATTGCTGGATCAGCGCGGTCAGCCGCATCTCCTGCAAGTACTTCAATCACCGATCAGGGCAATTACGGCTACCGGAAAAGACATCGGCCCGCAGTTGCAACAAACCGACCGGAATATCTTCCTGTTTGATGAGGTTGATGCCCCGGCGCATGAAGCAAATTTACTGTTCGAAAAACCGGAAAATGCTACTTCCGGGAAACTGGTACTCAACGCCAAAAACGCTCTGTGGTTTGACTGGCTCTTTGGCGAATTCACCAAAAAGTTCGGCGGTTTCTACGATCAATGGATCGAGAAGCAGGCCAACCTCACCGGTGAGGAACGTCGACAGATGGCCGTCGATCAGCAGTTTCCGCTCTCTGTTTCCGTGAGGATCAGTGACCAATGGCAGTTGGTGGAACATATACCTACGGTAGGTCCGCTGGCATCTCGTGATCTGGTGATCCCCATCGATCTGCGGGAACATCAGGGCAATCAGCTTGAGATTCGTTTGCAGAGTGGTTTCCTGTTCTGGGAACTCGACTATGCTGCCATGGATTTCAGTCCGGATACCCAACTCAAAGTAAGAGAATTTGCCCCCATTTCCGCCATCGGCAATGATGGGCAGGATCATCTCGAAGCTTTGCTGGCCGATGATGATCTCTATCTGGAGCAATTGAAGACCGGGGATGTTACGAAACTTCAATTTTCCAGCGTTCCTGTTGCCGAAGGCCGGAATCAGACTACCTTTTTGCACAGTAAAGGCTACTACAAACACGTGCGGGAATACGAAGGACTGCCGCAGATGGCCGAGCTGAGAAAATTTAGGACGCCGGGGCATTTCACCGAGTTCTCCAAAGAAATGTATCTCTACATCACTGCCGGCAACGAAGAAGAGGTTGCCGTTAACAACCAATAAATTCGAAACCATGAACACGGTAAGTTCTTCTGCTTTCATCCGGAGCTCCCTGCGAAAAAAGGGGCTCCGGCTGTGTGTCCTGGCCAAATTAGTATGGATCGCTCTCCGCAATTTGAAAAGTGCAGGCAAAGCGAGACAGGCTATTCGTGGCTTGCAACAAAGATACCTACAGATATTCGGTGATGTACCGGTGAACAAGTTAACCCGCGTCGACGGTCGCTATTTTTGGCGGCTCACTGCTCCGGGGTTTCCTTCCCGCGCCCATTCCCTGATGTTTGAGAATGAGCTTAACAAAGAGTATCCCTTCAAGGCTGAAGCCGGCCTGCGTACCTTGTTTCTGGCCATCACCCGGAAATGCCCCCTGAATTGTGAGCACTGCTTCGAATGGAACAATCTTCACCAAAAAGAAGCCCTTTCACTCGATGAACTACAGCATATCGTCCGGAAATACCAGGAATATGGTACCACGCAGATCATGCTGAGCGGCGGGGAACCGCTGGTGCGATTTAAGGATCTGCTTGCTATACTACAACAGGCCACTCCGGGAACGGACTTCTGGGTGATCACTTCCGGCTTCCATCTCACCGAGGAAAAGGCCCACCAATTGAAGGCGGCCGGTTTAACCGGTGTGATGATCAGTATGGAGCATCACCTGGAGGCCGGACACAACCGGTTCCGGGGGTATGATCAGGCTTATTCCTGGGCAACCCGGGCAGCCGTCAACGCACGGAAGGCCGGCTTGGTGACCGCGCTATCTCTTTGTGCCGCCCGGGCCTATACGAATGAGGCTAACCTGACGGCTTATATGGAAATGGCGAAGGAACTGGGTGTGACTTTCGTGCAGTTGTTGGAACCCCGGGCTGCCGGTAGGTACTTCGGAAAAGATGTAGACCTGCACCGGGATCAGATTGAGCTGCTGGAGCGTTTCTACCTCGAATACAGTACATTACCGCAATGGGCAGATTACCCCATTGTCAGCTTCGTCGGCTATTTACAGCGCCGTAACGGTTGTATGGGTGGTGGTGATCAGTATATGTATATTGATGCCAACGGTGAGATCCAGGTTTGTCCTTTCTGCCACGGAAACTCCGGCCAGGCAGTGGACCTGTCCGTACAAGAGGCAATGGATATGCTGTCGAAACGGCCTTGCCAGCCATTTGAAATGAGTCATGAAATCCAAAAAAATGCGGAACTGATAGAGGTGGAAAACCTCAGCGAAGTCAAACATCCAGTGCCTTGATCTCCTTTTTATAGCGGCCCGGCAAAATGAGCTCTTTCAGCAACCAGTCGATCCGGATGCGCCGGGTAATTTTATACAATGCTATGAGCGGATGCAAAAGAGATATCTTCCGAAACCGGAGCATCTCCCCTACTGACCGCGGCACAACGAGAATCTGCGCTTCCAGCAGCAGCCGGTAGCGCACCGGACCGAGATGTTTCCGGTACTGCCGGAACAGGTCATCCGTATATGGGCTATGTTGCAGATGCTGTTGCAGTTGCTCGTCTCGCATACGCTCCCACTGCTCCCGGTTTTGGGGCAGGTCCGGGATATTCATTCTTTTTCCCACCCGGTAGAAAACATCGAATGCATCCTGCCTTTCGGCCACCGTAAGCGGACGTTCCAACACTTCATAGGCCCGGATCGAATAATCGATCAGCATGTACAATACGCTGCGGTATGCCCAGTCCGGAATGACCGCACCTCGCGCCGTTTCCACTCCCTGATGAATCGCCGTAATGTTATCGATAGCGCGTAAAGCGGCAGTTTCTTCCGCAAAAACAATGGCCCGTGCATATGCAACCGTTGAGAATAATCGCCCCAATGGGTCGGAGGGCAAACGGCCGGTAAAGTAAAGCCAGTCTACCGCCTTGCTGAGCGCAAATTCTGCGGCGGCGCCCCCGAAGATCAATAAAATTGTGTCGCTTTTGCCCCATATCTGTCGTACTATGGAGTGCTTGTCTACAAAATATGCCATAGGAAATGCTTCAGTTTTTTTAGCCCGCAAATTAACTACAAAAGTACTTTGGATAACAAAGTGAATCATAAAAAGATTGTCCATTATTCGAGAAAAATATTCCCGGCACAATATTCTTCTCCGTATCAAGCAAAAGGACATAACCGAATGGGCTGGATCCGTGCTACTATTTTAAGGAGGCTTGAGAACATCATCCATCTTCAAATACTTCCGACTGAAGTTTTAAAACATTATCTTGCTTGGGCAAGCTCCATACCATCCCGATATCCATAGCATTGATTTCTTAATCGGATGATGATCAGCGAACTCATGTACTGCCAAACAAAAATCAGCTCAAATGCAACTCCCTCTACTCCCTTTACGAAAAAGTCTTTTGCTCTTACTCTTTTCATTTCTGCTATGGACTCACTGTGCCCAGCCGGCAATATCCGATGAACCGCCAGTTGCCCAGAAAACACCGGTGGATCTTAGTAAAAAAGTCCTCATGGCCATTTTCGCCCATCCGGATGATGAATCGACGATAGCGCCCATCCTTGCCCGCTACGCCCGGGAGGGCGTCAAAGTATACGTCGTGATCGCTACTGATGGAAGACTGGGTGTCAATGATTTTTCCGGGCTGGAAGCCGGTGATGGCCTGGTGGCTATCCGTAAGGAAGAGATGAAATGTGCGGCCGATGCGCTCGGAGTGGAGCTGATCCATCTAAATTACCAAGATCAGTTTAGAGCCGCAGAAGGTTATGACGGGCACATCCCCCATATCCGGGCCTTTCTCAAAGAGATTTACGAACTGGTAGAAAAGATCCAACCGGACGTACTCATCACCTGGGGGCCGGACGGCGGTTCCAACCATATGGATCACCGGCTGGCCGGCGCTACTGCTACACAGGTTTTCCTGGGTAGAGATTGGGAAAAGCCCTCCTCCCTGTATTTCTACGGCACGCCATCCGACCAGATCGAAGATGAAGCATCCAGGCTCTTAAGAGGAGTAGCCCCCAAATACCTCACCACTAAGATATCCTACACGGATGAAGATCTTGAAGCGGCCTTCGCCGCCATATCCTGCCATAAAAGCCAGTTTCAACTGGATGGACTGCGCGAACGCATGGAGGAAAGGGCGACGGAAAAGGTGGTGTATCTGCGGAAATTTGTGGCGCCGTCGGAACAGTCGGAAACTATTTTCGAATGAGCTGGGAGGCAGCCAAGTGGATATGCCATCAATCATCCCGCAAAATAGCCGCCGGATTCACCGATGCCGCCCGGAGCACCTTACCGCCGATGGTGAGCGCACTGACCATAAATAAGATGGCCACCGAAATGATAAAAGGCATCGCCTGCTGGGGCACATAGTACGTCCAGATGCTGGCCATCAGCATATCCGTGAGGAAGTACCCGCCGATGCAGCCCAGAACCGAAGCGATGGAAAGGATAATGATGAATTCGCTACTCACCCGGAGGCTGATATTCTCGACGGTGGCGCCCAGTACTTTCCG
>JAGQXH010000613.1 GCA_020436695.1 Lewinella sp.
AGAAAAAATTGGTTCATTTATTTCCGTCTAACTACAAAGTGTTCTGGGATGAATACTGATCACATTAGCTCTTTTGAAATCCCAGATACTCCCCGATCTTGAAAGCCAGTATCTTTCCCCATTTCATCTTTCGGGGACTATAATGATTAAAGTAGCGACTAACTTCCCAGACCAGTCTTTTGCGTTTAAGGAAACTTTGTTTGGCGACAAAGGACTCCGGATGCTGCCGGTAAAAGGTAAGCGGTTCCTGCAAGATCCTCCGCCGGCCCCTGATAATACTCTGTACGTGGATGCGGTTGTCGAACCAGATCAACCGGAATGCTTCGTTGATGGGGAACATGCTTGCCATAAACTCCCGCTCGGCCACCAGACAGCTGGTTGCGGCTATATAACCTACCATGAATCGCTCGCGTACATCTTCCAGGGTAGCCTCCGGAATATGCGGTTCACCGGGAGTATAGCTGTGGGCCAGCAGATCAAAAGGTCGTTCCTGATATTCGCTTATTACTCTATCAACCTTGTGTGGTAAAAATGCATCGTCCCCATCCAGTAAAAAAATGAGCTGTCCGGTAGAGAGGTAGAAGGCCTCCTGGATACCATGTGCCTGATTGAGCATGGAGGTTTTTCCGTAATTGGGATGATGGATGAGTTTGGCTTCAGGAAATTTTGCGATCTCCTCTAAGGACTGATCGGTGCTTCCGTCGTCGTAAACGATCACTTCAATTTCGTGGGTAGTTTCCTGCCCGAAAGCACTCTCCAGGCATTCTCTTATGTACGGTCCGTTGTTGTAGTTGTTGATCAGGATGCTAACCTTCATGCGCTGTATTTAATTCACTCTACACCGTCAACCATCTCATCACATACACCAGGGCGATACTGACGATCAGTCCAAAAGTGACCTTTGCCAGATCCGATCCGATCATCCGGTAGGTGCGGTACATAGGATGCTCGGTACTCCTGGTTTCCAGAAAAGTGACCAATGCCCGGACGATAATAGCCGCGGCAAAGGTATAAATGATCAGGTGGTTGTCACTAATGGGAATGGCTCCTTCCGGCTCCGCCATTACCAGATACAGGCTGTATCCCACAACATAAACGACAAAAGCCAGCACGATCACGTTGGTAACAACCGTGAGTGTACGATAGAGACTCGTGGAGGAGTAAGTCTCTTTTCCCAGTCGGTAACGGATGGCGATCTCCCGGCCAGCCAGTAAGCCCAGGAAGACCCAGGTGGTAGACATCGGTACATTGCTCAGCTCTTTGAAGAAGAGTAGGATCAGCGCGTATAGAAAGTCGATGATGGTTGCTGACCGGATATCAACTGTATTGGTCTTGGCCTTGACGATCTGTTGAATGGCACCTCCTCGTGAGTAAAAAATGTAGCCCAACATGGCGAGTAGAACCAATAGTGAGAAGAGTAATTGGTTAAGCGTCAATGATCTCGGTAGGTAAACGTAAATATTGGCAAAATCCTGGATCAGCCACTGTCCCCAAAGGAAACCCGTAGAGCACCATTGCAAAACCGTCCAGATGCTTTTTTCGCGTGGAGTGATCGGGTTTTGGATGAACCGCCGATCCAGAAAACGGGTGACAACCTGCCAGATCAGAATGGCGGCTGCAAAAGCCAGAACATAGCCCAAAACGGACTTCATGGTCATATCCAGCAGCCCCTTAGGCTTGAAGAAGGTAAGTATGAGGAAGGAGGTACTTACCGGAATACCCGTCCGGGTCAGCAACATGAGGACCAAGGGCGGTAATAGATAAGGCCAGCTTAGATTCTCAATGAAAGCATAGGATTGCAATCTTCCGTATGATACATCACCCTGATAGTTGTTCCATCCGAGTATCAGCGTGAAAGCCAGAATACTTCCTGCGTAAAGCCACAACACATACCAGGACCGTTCTTCATTGGAAGAAAGAAAAGTGCCGAGTGTCTGAATACTGTCGTTACCCACTACGGAATAACCGGCCAGGAGAAATCCCAGCCACATGATCACCAATGAATAGTCCATTAAAGGTTGACTTGTTGTTATGGCTTTCTGCAAATCAAATAGAACACGGTATCTCCATATCGCCTTTTCAGATATCTGTTGCGGAAAGCGATTGCGCTAAAAATAAGGATTCGATTTTGATTTCCCGGGATTTGAAAGTTTACTTTTTTATTAATTCTAAGGCTGACGGCAAACGGTTTCCGATGAACTGTTATTGATGCATAAATCTTCGTTTCAGGTAGCACTTCTATGGTTTATCATGTTTAGCGCACCTCTGGCCGTCTACTATGCTTTGATTACTGTGTTCAAGATGAATAAGAGCCCTCCTGATCCAAATGGGCTCGGGAGGGCTCTTATACACATTAAACTAAAGCTTTTGCCCTGGATTAGAACTTGTGGCTGATGCCCAATCCGATAGTTGTACCAGGATTAATGCTGTTAAAGATCTGGTCTCTGGCCTGATAAGACTGATAAAGGCTTTCAGTACGGTCATTCAGGATATTGGAAACCTGTAGATCAATAGAAGTATTTTGATCCTTGCCGAATTTCTTGGCAATGCTGAAATTGAGACTGTGGAAAGGTTGGAAATAAATATCCGGATAAAGACCGCCACCAACAATTTCCAGCGTCTTACCTTTTACGTTGTAGAACAAACCGGCATCCCATCCCTTGTCCTGATTAGCATAAGCCAGACCGGCATTGATCACGAAAGGTGCCTGACCGGCCATCTGACGGGTATCGGCCAGATTCTCGCCGTTTCTTTCGAAATTCTTGCGGGCATTGAATTCGGTATTCGTCATATCAATGATAGACTCTACGAACGTCACATTACCGCTGAAGCTCAGGTTCTCCAGAGAAGGAGAAATGAAGGCCAGCGTTTTACGGATTTCCAGTTCTACACCATACAAACGACCGTCACCTACGTTACGCGGCTGGAATTCGGTACTCGTCTGCTGTTCGGGAATGCGGACCAGTTCGATAGGATTGTCGAACTGCTTGTAGAAAGTACTAATGGAAAACAGCTGACCACCTTCCTGGAATAACTCCCAGCGCAGGTCAAAGTTATTGATCCGGGTTTCGCTCAATACACCGCCCCAGTCACCATAACTGAAAAGGGAACCGTTAAAGATCCGGTTGGTGATCGGGTCCAGGATCTGTGCGTAAGACAACTCTTTGAAAGAAGGCCGGGCGATGGTACGGGAATAAGAAGCCCGCAGGTTCTGATTGTCAGTGAGCGACAGGATAAGATTGGCCGTCGGGAAGAAATCCAGATTATCCAGTACTTTCTCGTTGTCCAGATTCTTACCGTTAGCTACATCTCCACTGGCATAAGCCTGGTCGCGGCCGGTATGGCGTTGCACAAAGTTCTCGGCTCTCACTCCAATAATGGCCTTCAGGTTGTTGAAGGGCGTAAATTCATTGGAAACATAAAAGGCCGAATTGTTCACGTTAGATGAATAAGCGTTCGGGTTCGGAATGGGGTTACCTGACTGAAAATAGATCCGATTGGGCCGGTTCGGGTAGATGTATTCGGGGCTCAATACTACCGATGGATCCGGATTCGGCCAATCCTGTCCGCCAAAGAACTGAACATCGAAGAACAGGATCTCGTAATCCCGCTCCTTATATACGTGGCTGCCCCCGAACTTGAACTTGGCATCCTCACCGTTGAATTCATAGCTCTTGGTCAGATCGAACTTGGCCACCGCGTTTACTTCATTCAGAGAGCGCCAGATCCGACTGGGGTTACCACCTGCACCGGCAGAGAAAAAGGTGCCGGCTGAAGTCTTGGTAAATGCTGTTTTACGAATATCAGGGTCATCCGAAGTGGAGAAAGTAGGAGACAGACGCCAGTCCAGTTCCCAACCAGATTCTTCTCCCCCCAGCAGGTGACGACCACCGAGGAAGAAGTTAGTCAGTGAACGTTCGTTGTATTCGAGGTTATGAGAGTTGGCGAAGTAGCCGGATTGTCCAACTGCTTCTCCGTCATTATCGATATCAAAGATACCGGCGCGGTTTTCACCGTTTTGCAAACGCATGGCCGTTAAACGGATCTTACTATTGGCCGTTTTGTAAGCCAGGCCGCCCAAAGCGCCGATCAATACGCTCTGCTCACCTATCTGACCGTTCTGGATAGTCGCGTAACGCAATTCATACTGGCTTGGATCACTATAGCGTTGATATTCGCTGTAGATCACATCATCGTAATACTTGTATCCGTTCTTGTAGGACAGAGAGAAAATATATCCGAATTTCTTATCGGCGCTCAGATCTAACTGGTTGCCAAGGGAGATCCCTGCACTGTAATCAATAAAGCTGCTTTTGCGTTGTGCACCCAATACCGGGCTGAAACTGCGCACAAACTGATTCACCTGATCATCCGAAGCCCCACTGATCGGAGTCGGTATGTTCTCGGCATCGGCTCCTGCGGGCAGCGCTCTGGTGCCGTCATCATAACCCAACCAGTCGGTATTACCGCCTTCATAGGTCAGCCAATCCTTATTGAAGTGCATATTGGGGTTGTACGAAGTACTCAGCGATACGCTGAAGATCTTTTCTTCCGGAAAATCTTTCGTTTCAATATTCATTAGGCCCCCGGTAAAGTCGGCCGGCATATCAGCTGTAAAGTTTTTGCTTACCACCAGGTTATCCAGCAAAGTGGTGGGGAAAATGTCCATTTGCAGGGTATTACGGTCGGGGTCCAGGCCCGGGATTTCCACGCCATTTAGGGTTGTTTTGGAGTAGCGGTCACCCAAGCCGCGAACATATACATACTTTCCTCCTTCTATAGAAACTCCGGTCACCCGCTTAGCCGCTTCAACGGCAGTGGCGTCACCGGTCAATTGCATTCTGGAAGAGGAAATACCGTCCACCATGGCCGGAGCTTGTTTTTTGAGCAGTAGGAGCGCTGTTTCGGTCTTGCGAATGGCACTGGCCTTTACCACTACCTCGTTGAGGGTCACATTGTCTTCAGATAATGTGATCTCTCCCAAAGCAGTCACCTCGCCGGCAGCCACTTCAATGTCTTCAATGGTTAAGGTTTGAAAACCGATATAAGTAATCTGAATAGCGTAAGTACCTGGAGCTACCTGAATGGCAAATGCACCGTCCAGGTCGGTTACAGATCCTATGGATGCATCGTCCTTGAGGGTTACGTTGGCACCAATAACCGTCAGTCCTGAACCTGCCTCAATAATAGTACCGCGAATGGTACCGTTTTGTGCAGAGATGGCAGAAACAAAAAAAGAGAAAACTAAAATAGTGAGTATTCGCCTCATCTGATATAAAGTATTAAAAATTGAGAATGAGAAGGCCTGCCATTTATGGGGA
>JAGQXH010000614.1 GCA_020436695.1 Lewinella sp.
GGGCTCTTACACGAATCTAGCAAACTCAAAACATTGACAACATGCGTACCCCCAACCACATCGCCGGCGGTCTGGTCATCACCGGCTTCTGCTCCGCCCTCTGCGGCGTCAACATTTTCAGCAGCCCTTTATCGATAGGCGTTATGGTTATCGCTTCCCTCCTACCCGACATTGATCACCCAAAATCCATCATCGGTCGTAGCCTCAAACCGGTGGCCTTAGCCATCAACCGCCGCTGGGGGCACCGCACACTTACGCACAGTGCGGTCGCCCTCGTTTGTTCTACTTTCCTATTCGCCCTGACCGAAAAAGGGATTTCCGGCAATACTACCCTGGCACTAGTCTATTTCTTTGCGTATTTCTCGCACCTCCTACTTGATATGGTCACGCTCATGGGGGTGCCCCTACTCTACCCTTTCAGCAAAAATCCTTTCGTGATGCCGGCCAACCCCAAATGGCGCATTCGCAACGATGATCGCCGGGCGGAAACAATCGCATTTTGCCTCTTTATCCTGGCTGGCCTGTTTATGCGCCCGCTATTTGAACAGGGTTTCTGGACGACTTACAATCGCACATTCGGTACACTGAAGCACGTGGTTAGTGAGTTCCACAAAGCGGATGATCTGCTGGAGATTGCCTATACAGGAAAGATCGGTACAGAGCCGGTGTCAGGCGCGGGCTATTGCATCGAAGTGACCGAGCAATATGCGATCATCCTGGAAAATGACCGCTTTCGCCGTCTGGATAAAGAGTCTATGGTATTGAACAAATTACTCCCCCGACACACGGGCCGAAAATTTATCTATGAACATTTGTCGATCGTCAATGTCTCCCTGGATAGTTTGAATCGACTCGTGACCGGCCAGTCTATTGCCGAAGTGGATCTCAGCTCTTCCCAGTCTTTTTACATATTGCTGAATGGGCATACTACTGAACAAAAACGCCTGCATGAGAAATATCTCACGGATCTGATTTTCTTACATCCAAAAGACACCTTATCAATTGCTGCCTCAAAAGCTCCTCCTTTTTTCTACGAGCCTAATCCGCGTATCCCGATACTGGAACACCGATTAGAGGAGGTGCAGCTGCAAAATCAAAGAGCTGTTTTTTCTCTTATATCCCGCGAAAGAGAGATCAGTGAACTCAAACAGCGCATCCGGGAAGCGGCTGATATGCCCACCCAGGAACGATTGTACCGCCAATTGGAAACGATCCGAAAATCGAAACCTCCTACTCCCGAACTGGAAACGGAACGCAATTTGATCATTGAGATCGCTCAACTCAAAAAACAGGAGCAGCTCAAAAACCTGGAACGACAGACCAAACATACACTGCAGTACCAGCCGGAATTGGCCACCCCTCTCCTACTCTCCGGCCAAATCACTTTTGTCACTATCATTTAAGCACATGCTATATACTGCGCAACATCCGGTTTTGCATTTGAACCTGCTACATCTTTTATCATCCAGGCCATCAAAAAAATCCGCTGAATCCTGGTATAAAGTCCAAATTGCCATGAAAATCTTTTTGATTATCCTTGTCTTCTTTTTAGGTGAAAACGCCTTCTCTGATCGCCCTCTTCATCACCTCGCCAGCACTGAAACACTACAACACATTAATACTTCAGCACCTCAACACCTCCGTTCTACATCCCCCACTAGTTGGGCACATCCTCACAACTTACTCCATACACAGATCATCGTGCCTGATACACTACCTCCTGAAAAAGCCCTCCACCAGTCCATCGATTCTTGCTACGCCCAGCGGGCTTATCTCGAATTACTGGAATTCAAAAACACCAGAAAAGGAGAATGGCTGAAATTTCTTCCCAATATTGGTATTAGCTATACCCTTAACGGGCAACCGCGCCCCGCCGTAAGTTTCTCTTCCGGATTGCTATATCAGGCCCGAAAGGCCCGATTACAGCGATTGGCTAAACAGGAGCAAATTGTCCAATCTACGCTCTCGGAAGCAGAGGAAGCCAAAGCGGAATTGGCTACGTTGTTACTCCGCCATAGCATACTCCAGGAGGAAATTGTCGCTCAGCACAAACGTCACCAAATTGAACAGGAGATCTTTCTGATCCAGGAAGATGAATATAATCGCCTCGAACGCTCGCCCGCCGAGTACCTCCAGGCTAAGCGTACTTTTTTGATACAGCAAGAGACCCTGGAAGATTTAAAACGACGATCGCTTTTGCTGGAAATGGAAATCTTACAACATGCCTGCTTCCCCGCCGATACTACACACTTCTCCGGGGCTTTTCAGAAATGAGTTTTTAAGCTATATTGTTCCCAGAGGCAGCCTGATATACCTATTGAATATCTACCGTGTACATGAATATATCCAGCATGTATTTTTTAGGGTAATTTCAGGTACAATGGTATATCCAATGGATACAAAGCCGATGTTAATTTTCTAAAATTTAACAAATTTCTCAGTAGTTGCTTACTGAACAATGTACAACCAATGGTCATAACCGTAATTAGTTTCAAGGGGGGTGTCGGCAAAAGTACGATCAGCCAAAATCTGGCGGTTGCTTTTGCTCACCAGGGCAAAGAGGTCTGCATCATCGATGCGGACAAAAACCAGAGCACCAGCATGTGGTATCGGTTCCGACAGGAGGATTATCCTAAAGTCACGGTTTTTCATGTGCCGGAAAAAGGGGACATCGCTAAAACGATCAATGATCTGGAGGAAAAATACGAGATCGTTATTGTGGATTGTCCTCCGGCCATCGAAGGGATTACCAATTTTGCGGTCGCTAAGAGTGACTTCTCCCTGATCCCGGTAGCCACTACAGGGGGTAGCGACATTTGGGCCACTGAGAGTTTTCTGGAACACTTGAACTTGCTGCGCACCAGGCTTAATGCTCCCCTACCGGCTTTCTTTGTGATCAATCGTTTTGAAAAGAACGTGAATATGCATAAGGCTTACCTGGAGGCGCTGGATCAATACGTAAAGGCTTATGAGGTGCCGCGTCTGGAAACTATACTATCCAAGCGGACAGCCTATGGTGAAGCAAATACGAATGGCTGCGGAGTGGTCGAATGGGATAATCCGGATGCTAAAGCGGAAATAGAGGAACTCGCAGCGGAAGTGCAGACGTTCGCCCAAAAACTATTTGCGAACCATTCGTAAAATGACGTAAAATCTAGAGATTAAGAAAGGCCAGGAGCGCCTAAAAGCTGAAAAAATTCAATATGGCAAAAAGAAATAAAGACTTTAGTAATCTGGGACCGCGTCGCCGACCTTCGGACGCGGATATCGAAAAAGTACTTGGCGAACTGGAATCAGAGGAGCAACAACAACCCGAAGAAACGGTTTCCCGCCGCGGACGTCCGAAATCCACCGAGCCGCCGAAGGAGAATAAGGATGTGGCCTTCCACGTCAAACTTCCTAATTATTACTACGATCGCATCGATGAGGAGTCTAGCCGAACAGGACTTCCCAAAAAGTACATCATCATCAAGGCTTTGGATCTGTATTTTAAAGAGCAGGATGCTTGATCTCCCCTTGATACTGCATTTAGCGGAACCATTTTACAATACCATACTCTTCTCTTCCGTGAGTAGCACGGTTTGCTATAGATCAGGGAACCCGGATGACAGAGCGGGTTACTTTGCACAGCCAAATCTCTTTACCTACTCTCCCCATCCAAGCAACTCGTGCTCTCCAACCCTGATCATGTTGTCTTATTCCCTGATAGATGTTGTCGCTCCGCTTACGCAAGTGCCAGCACTATTATTTGCGAACATCCTCTATCTACACGATGGATATAAAATAGATACATCAATATATCTAAGAATATCTAACTTGTACCCTATACGATCCCAGAACTTATAACTATCTTTTATCAAACAGTTAGGATTCCTCTTAATCTTCCCTTCACATTTATGTAAAATCCGATCGCTTTGCCCCCCTCCTTCCGATTTGGTCTGACCCCCTGGTTCCGGAGGTTTGACCCCCCTATTTTGGTGGTGAATGTTAATAACTTTCCGGAGGTTTGCCCCCCCGGGGTTGTGTGGAGACATACGATTTATAATCACCATGTTTGGCGCAAAAAACAGCGACAGATATGGGCAAGATAAAACGTATGGATCAAGTAAGGCAAATTCTGGAGACCTATCTGAGCACCCATTCTCTGAAAGCTACAGCGCGTCGATTGCAGGTATCCAAGAACACCGTTAAAGTTTATGTGCGCCTGGGCCAGGCTCATACCGAGGATCTATCTCAACTGCTTTTATTACCGGACTCTGAACTCTTACCGATCTTTTATCCGGACAAGGAAGCGGCCTATGTTGACCGCCTGGCCGTATTTGAGAGCCAGATCGCTTACTGGATAAAAGAACTGCGACGAGTTGGCGTCAGCCGTCATTTACTGTGGCAGGAGTACCGTCAAAAACATCCGCAGGGCTATGGTTATAGCCAGTTTTGTGAACGTTTGGGCCGGGAGTTGGGTCGTCGTGATCTGACCTTACGGCTCAATCACGAGGCCGGTAAAGTTATGCAGGTAGATTTTGCCGGTAAGAAACTGCACTGGATAGATGTCACGAGCGGAGAGTTACATGATTGTGAGGTATTGGTTGCTGTTTTTCCTCACAGTCAATACACCTTTGCCATTGCTTTGGATAGTCAAAAAGTGGGTGATTTTATTCGGGGCTTAAATCAGGCACTCTTGTTTTTTGGCGGTTTACCTCAGGTCATCCTCTCGGATAACCTAAAATCCTACGTCATCAAGGCCGACCGATACGATCCTTCTTTTAATGAACTATGCGTGCAATTAGGGGCTCACTACCAGATCGATCTGAGTGCCACTCGGGTAGGCAAGCCCAAAGACAAAGGCAGCGTAGAGAATATGGTCAGCAATGTTTACCGCCGCATTTACGCTCCCTTGCGCAACGAAGTGTTCCACAGCCTACAAGAATTAAATGCGGCTATTAAGGGCCAATTAGACAAGCACAATAACACCCCCTACCAACAAAGATCCGGCACTCGCCATGAGATCTTCCATACTTACGAGTTGCCGGTAATGAAGCAACTGCCCAGTGATCTGTTTGAAGTCAGGAAGATCATCAAGGCCCAGGTACGCCGCAATTACCACGTTTATTTAAGCGAAGAAAAGAACTACTACTCCGTCCCTTATCAATATGTAGGTCGGCAAGCCACAGCTATATACACTTCTAATGTCGTTGAGGTATACATTGATAATCAAAGGGTTGCCACTCATGAGCGACTCCTCTACCGGGATGCTCATCAACATCAGACCAATCCCGAACACATGCCCAAAAACCACACCGAATGGAAAAAAGCTCGGGG
>JAGQXH010000615.1 GCA_020436695.1 Lewinella sp.
TGTGCGGCAGCTTTATCTTTGGCGCCCAGAGTAGGTACCCGGGTGTTCATCCACCCAATTTTAGGTAAAAGGCTGAGGTTTAGTTTTTTACCTCCCAGCTGGATCAGTGGTCCGAGCGCTCCGTACAGGCTGCGCCAGGAATTATTAGTGAAATCCAGGCCGGAAGTTGCCGGTAATGCCTGTTGGAACTTTGAACTTACGGGAGTCGCAATATAGCCGCCGAGTATCTCCATCCCCAGCTTTTTGTGAATGAGGCTAATCCCGGAATTGAATTGGAAACCGTTGTCGATCAGGTCGGTATTGAGTTCCTTCGTGGGAATGGGTAATGCCAGTCCGCTGGTGAGATCTAACCCGATTTTTGGCGTCTGAGCCTGTATGATGGTGTTGAGCAGTAGTACAAAGCACCATAGCATTGATAATTTTCTCATGTTCTTTCATTTTGGGACGTATAGCTATTCCTGGCGATCAGAGAGCCACAATGATCGTTATGCCGGAAGCGCTATGCGCAATTTTGAATAGTGTATCTGGAATTCACTTAACAGATGGAAAGAGGAGAAAATGTCAGGTGTAAAAAATGAATTAGTTGGGTATGAATTTGTTATTTGTTTGTCAAGGTGCTGATTACTAGTATATTATGTGGATTATTTTTTTTGAAAAAAATTCATCCACTATTTATTCACATGACATTTTTCTTATTTTACGTCTTTTCACTGACGGGGCATCATTGCCCAGCGAAATGCCGGCATGAGTGTAAATATCACCAACGAACAATTCACTGATCTGATAGAAAAGGCCAGGAATGGTCAGCCTAAACCCCTGAACGACTTTTTACGGGACCTGTATGCAAAGGGAAAGTACAGCCTGTTGCAACTGACTGGTTCGGAAACGGAAGCGGGGGAGTACTTTTCGCTGGCTGTCGCCAAATTTTGGGAAAAATTTGTAGTGGGCGGTGCGCCATTGCCGGAGACCAATGTAGGCGGATATATTTACAAAATGGCAAAATTCGCCTGCCTGGACCGAAAGCGAACAGATTCAAAACAGATTGGGAATATTCCGATGGAAACGGTCATTGCACAGGCAGGTGGTCCGACAGAAGTCCCCAAAATCGAACAGGAACACCGAAAAGAAGATCAATGGGAAAGCTGGAGGCAGGAAGCCATGCGCAAGGCCATTGCCAAAATGGGTGATAAGTGCCGGCAGCTTTTTCAGATCATACTGGACAAAGGGTTGGAAAAACCCAGGGAGTTATTTGCAATTTTAGGACTAAAAGATGCACGAGCCGTAACGGTGCTGCGCTATGAATGTATGAAGCAACTTAAGGTAAAGGCGGCAGTGGAGTTGGCAGTGATGGTTGAAGGACAAAAGGGGAGAAAGGGATATTGAGACGTTTAGATGTTGAGACGATTAGATAGGTTAGAGCTAATCTCAACCTCTCAGCTGCTACAATAGAGCTACTCGGTTTTAATCCTTACCCCGAGTTCAGACGCAATGCCCCCGTTCACCGTAACCGTGCTCCTTAAAAAGAACGAGATATGGATAAACCAATACAAAATATAGAACAGGATTTCGAACTGATCGGGCGCTTCCACGACTTTGCGCTGACTGAAGCAGAACTGGCAGCATTTGAAGAACGGCTCGAAAACGATCCTGTTTTTCAGGAGCGTTTCCGCCTGTATGGTGAAATGGAGCACACGATCGAGGTGGCCTTCCCGTCGGGCGGAGAGGAAAAAGTGAAAAATCAATTTCCCATGACAGAACAAACGGAGAATAGTAAGCCGCGAGAAGGAAAAATACGCTTACTCTCCAATCGACGTATGGTATCTTTGGCCGCAGCTGTAGCTTTACTTTTGGTCGCAGGGCTGTGGTGGTTATTGCAGGGACCATCACTTGAATCTCCCCAAACACTAGCGGCATATTATTGGGACCATACGGATAAATCTCACCTTTTTGAATCGGTACAGCGGGGTGAAGGCCCGCCGGACCATAATGAACCCGCCCGGAATTTTTTCCGCAGTTTGCAGCCGCTACAGGAAAGCGGCCAGTACAACATTATGATCGATCAACTGGAGATCTATAAGCAAACTACTAAACAACCCATTCCTTTTGAAGATGATGCTGACTGGTTAATGGCTATTGCCTTTGTAGGTAATAATGACCTGCCGCGGGCACGTACACAACTGGAAATGATCAAGGAGCGCTATCCGGCGAGAAGCCGGCGGGCAGAGGAGTTATTGGATCAAATTGGGAAATTGGAAGCGCAATAATAGTAAGGTACCTTGTGCTGGGTTTTGGGTGCCTGGGAGATACTGCAAAATGTTGGAATACCCTGCATACTGTTGATGATATTAGCTTTTCCGGCGCCATAAATAAAAAGCCACTCCTGCGACCAGTAGGAATATACCGATCCATTTAAAAAAATACCAACCACTGGAAAAGGGAATGGACGAAGTATCACCGATATGAATAAAAGCGGCCCAGTAATAAGGGTGGTGTAATTGCTCACTTTCTTTCTCCGTCATAAAATCCAGTTGTGCCCGGCGCAGGGCCTCGTTTTTGGGCAGTCCTTTCTGTAGGTAGGTGTAGAATTTAACCATGAGTTCGCTGGTCGATCGGTCATCTACTTTCCACAGACTGGTGACTACGCTGGGGCTGCCGGATTGCATAAAAGCCCGGGCCAAACTCATCATGCCTTCTCCCTTGTAGTATTTTCCGGTTCCGGTTTCGCAGGCACTGAGTACGACCATGGCACTGCTGTACGGCAGATTATAGATTTCCTGGGTAGTGATGTCTTCACCATTGGCCAGATAGATCTTGCTTCCCATCGGGTTTTCATCATCCACAGTAGCGTGGGTACTCAGATGGAGTATAAGTGGCCGACCGGAAGGATGCAACAAATGATCTTTGTTGGCCTCATCGTGGGTATAGCTCTGCCCACCAGTGATCTCCCGCAGGGTATTTACCGCTTCGATATTGTACTTTAGGGGACCTAGTTCTTTTCTCCTTGGGATGGGCGTTGCACCGGGAAATTCCGGCGCAAAACCAATAAAGGTGCCCCCGGTATCAGAAAAATGGTCTCGCGACTTTATCAATAAAGCACTGGAATAACCATAGGAACAGGAGTACGTTCGCACGAGATAAGGCAAGGTACTGTAAGCGTTGCGGGTAGCTTTCTCCGTCAGTAAGGCTTCGAATGGCAGATAGCTCAATAAACCGTCCGGAATGATGAACAATTGTTCAACGGGAGAAGAAAAAGACTGCATAACCGACGCCAGATACTGATCAAAAACCGCATAGGCCTTTTCGCCATAGGTCAGTGCATCGGCATTGGTCTGCTGGTGGAGCATGGCCAGTAGTTCGTTGATCAGTTGTGGGAAAGATTCCTCTTTTTTGACCACCTTAACCTGAAATTCTTCCCGGGTGATACCGAATACAAAGACGTTCGCTTCTCCCACAAAGTATTCGATCAGGGCTTGTCCGGGCGCCAGTAGCTGCCGACGGATATCCGCCAGTGTCGGCATATCTTTTTCGAACTTGAGCTCCGCGAATTTTGGGAACTGTCGGTTTAGTGTTTCCCGCATCAGTTCCTCCTGTCGTTTAAGATTAAACAGTTGCGCATTGGCTTTTTCGGCAAGTAGGGAATCTCCGTTTAGTTGCTGTTCGAATTGAGCTTTTTCCCAGTAAGCTCGCTCCACTTTGTATTGGCGCAGGAGCTGGACCAGACTGTCCGGCACGTGGGCCAGTTGGTAAGCCTCCTGTTCGTTGAGCGCTTCGTACAGGACCAATGCCTTACTTTGTTCCACGAATTGGAAAGCCTCTTCAAACTTCTGCAATGCTATAGCCGACGCAATGGCATTTTCGAAAAGCGGCAGCATTTGTCCGGCAAGAAAGATGCGGGCGTCTTCCGTCAGAAAATCCTCTCTGGTCGCCTGGAATAATTCAATGACCAGCCGATAGGTGGCGAGTGCGGCTTCCCTTTCCTGCATTTTGTCTAATGCCTCGCCTTTTTTGCTTAAGATCTCCAGTAATTCATTTTTACCGTGATCGATCTGTGTAAGCCCCGGATTAGCAGTGATCGCGTCATCGGAAAATTTAGGACACATCTGGTGGATGGCTTTCTGGTAATACGTTAAGGCTGTCGGATATTCTTCCCTTCGGGTGTACACATCGCCGAGTATCTCCAGGATCTCCATCTGATAATAAACGTGAGTGGGGAAATGCTGCTGTAGTATTTCCATCGCCCTCATGGCCAATTGTTCGGCCTGCTTTAGCGCTCCCAGGCTAAGCGTGTTCCTTGCCTGATAGCGAAGCAGCAGGGGATAGGCATCGGAAATCTCCTTCGAGCGATCCAGTATTTTCTTTGCGGCATCCAGATGGGCGGCAGATTGGGTGAACGCCTCCATTTTGTAGTCATTCACTCCCCACTGGATGTGAAAAAGACCAGCCGTTTCCCGTTCATCGGCATTCGGGCTGAGCCCCAATCGCTGCGCCAGTTGTTTTCCTTTAGTAAAAAAGATTTCTGCTTCTCTGTATCGCGCCATATTCGACAACTGCGTGCCGATACTGATGATGATCTTCAGGCTGTCCAGGTGGATCATTTCGCCCCGGTTCTCGGAGGGCTTCAGCAGGTCCCAGGCCTTTTTACTGTAAATATTGGCCTGAAAATAATCACCGGTTTCTTCCAGCGCCGTGCCCACATTCTGGTATAATACCGCCAGCTCTGCCGTGTCCAGCTCGGGCAGACTTTCGTAATACCGCAGCGCATGTTTATCGCCTTCGATCTTCTGGAAAAATTCTCCCCGCAGGTCGTGGTAGTAGGACTTGTAATTCCAAAAACTGGAAAGTATGTCGGATTCTTCAGGAGATGCCGCTTCAAGGCGCTGCGCCAGTGGGGTCATTTTTTCGATGTAGTACTCCAGGCTATCCTCCTGTTCGGAAAATACCTTGAGCACGAAGATCCAGTTGTAAGCTTCCAATTGCCGGAAAGAAGCCCCCGATCGAGCGGTCAGCGGCAGGAGTTGCTGATAGTAGTGCAGACTACTGTCCAACTGCCCTTCCTGAAAATAGTGCTGCCCCAGGGAATCCAGCAGGTCCATCCGGTCGGCAACTTCCTGGCCGGCGGTAAGACCGGGAAGTAGAAGCCACACTAGCATTATTAGTGAAACAAATTTCATCCGGAGATCATGAGTGTAGATCATATCACCAGATAAATTAGAAAACTTAATGAGTACCTAAGTAATTTGACGGAAATAAATGAACCAATTTTTTCTAGAGGTTTTGAAAATTTCGCACACCGTTTCCTCTTAGTCAGGGGCT
>JAGQXH010000616.1 GCA_020436695.1 Lewinella sp.
GATACACCCAGGTGTCCCAGTGTCCTAGCCAGGCCCAACCCTGCTGATTGAGCGCTTCGATATTGTTAAAGGAAGCACAGGAGAACAGCATATTAAACTGCCAGTCGGACTGTTGGGGGAGATCGGGGAAAACACCGCTCACCGTGAAATTTTGCAAACCGAACTGATTGTGGAGCGTCAGGGTACGCCCCAGGGGCTCGCGATCACCAAATAGTTGCTCCGCCATCGTAGCAGACAGCGCTAAGGTATAAGGTTCGATGGGAGCTGCCCCACTTTTCAGGGGATGCCCTAATACTTCCAGCAGATTGCCGTCGGCGTAGAGCCCATTTTCAACACTGTGATTCTTTTGTGCCCCATCAAGTTCGTAGGAAAGCGTTCCGGTAAAGCTGCTAAGTATCCGGCTATAGGCCTGGATCTGGGGCATATCCGAGGCAGCTTCGGGAGCCAGGGCGGCCGGTGAAAAAACATTGGTCTGGTCTTCACTTACCATAAGCACGCGATAAACCTTGTCAATGTGTTCAAATTCCTGATTGAATCCTTCCTCAAATGATACCAGCTGAAAAATATACAGAAAAGCAGTGAGGCCAACCGTCAGTCCCAGCAGATTGATCGTGGAAAAACCGGATCGATTGATGATTTTGCGAAGCGTGATCTTCAAATAGTGGGTGATCATGTTCTCAGCTTATAGGATGAAATATACCTTTCTTATCCCTCAGCTTTCAATGAACATGCCAATAAGCTTAAATAAATGAAAATCAGCTTATTATGATCTAAAAATCAATGAAATTCAGCTTTCGTTTGTGCGGATACGGACATCAGCTGTTCATTAATGAACACCTCGTACAAATAAAGCTTGCGGGAGCAGCTTATGTGAAGAATTCAAGCTAAGTCCACTGCCCAAAAACAGGGTGGGCCATCCAACCGATCTGCAGTCCAATGGAATAATTATTATTTTCCAGGGGTGGACTTTCGATTAATGAGGTTGCTTCCGGATCGTGAAGAAAAACGAGGCGCCTCTACCCTCTTCCGACTCCAGCCAGATCTCTCCTCCCAACTGTTCCACCACCTTACGGCAAATAGCCAACCCCAGCCCGGTGCCCTGAAAATCCTGCCGGGAATGTAGCTTCTTGAACAACAGAAAGATCTTATCGTGGAATTCCGGATCTACACCTATCCCATTATCCCGGACCTCAAATTGCCAGAAATTCCCCAAATCATTACAGCTTACCTGTACCACAGGTGGTAGGTCCTCCCGGCGGAACTTGATCGCGTTGGCCATCAGGTTTTGGAACAGTTGTTTGATCCGATTAGGATTGGCAACTACGTTTGGCGGGATCTGATCAAACCGTATCACTGCCCGGCTTTCAACAATAGCCTTGTCCAGCCCATCGACCACTTCCTGCAACAGATCGGGCAGATCGACTACCTCCAGTACATTTTCCTGCGTTTCAATGCGCGAATAGGTGAGCAGGTCTTCAATGAGGTTATTCATGTCCCGGGCACTCTTCACGACGAAGTTAATATAGGTATGTGCCGACTGATCGAGTTTATCCCGGTATTTTTTTTGTAACAATTGGGCAAAAGTCCCCATCGTGCGCAATGGTTCCCTTAAGTCATGCGAGGCGATGTAGGCAAAGTTCTCTAACTGAAGATTGGAGTCGATGTAATGCTGTAGCATCTTATTTTTCTCATCCAGTTCCCGGATCTTGTTCTGTAGTTCCAGTTGGGCCCAGTTCCTTTCCGACACATTTCGCACCACCGCTATAACTTCCATCCGGTTGACGGCATTGACCCGGATCTCGTAGTGGTTGAGCTTATTTTCCAGTGGCATTGCGAATTCAAACTCTCGCAGATCTCCCGTCTCCAGGGCCAGTTCAATGTTTTTCATGATCGCAACGGCGATGTATGACGGCAGCACTTCGTCTACTTTTTTGCCCATAAAATCCTGTGGGTCACGCAGCAGATCTTCCTGGGGATTGGGCGACGGATAGTAGTCAATAAAATAGCCGGTTTTGTCAATACGGAATTTGAGGTCAGGCAGGGTTCGGAGAATAGCTTTCTGAAAGGCTTCATTATTTTCCAGCGCCCGACGGATCTTTCTCTTTTCGGTAATATCCTCTATCATGCCGATGGCCAACCGGAACTCGCCGGTATATTTATACAATAGCGACATATTCAGATTAGCCCAGATCACCCGTCCGTTTTTATGCAGATAGCGTTTCTCCATAAACATGATCGACTGATTTTCGAGCATTGCCGTCTGGATAGCGTTCATTTCTTTATTCACTTCCTCCGGATGGGTAATATTCCGGATCGGCTTATCGATTATTTCATCCAGGGTATATCCCAGCATTTGCGCAAAAGTCTCATTGCACTGGATCAGTTTACCCCGTGGATCGGTAATCACTACGCCCAATGGGTTCTTTTCGTACAGGCTGCGAAACAGCATATCGCTTTCCCGCTTGGCGAGTTCGGCTTCTTTCCTTTTCGTAATATCCTGAAGTACATTCAGATATTGCCAAACCTGGCCATTTTTATCTCTCTTGAAAACTTTTACTCTTTCACTGAACCAGACTACTTCTCCACCTTTGGTAAACATCCGGTATTCCGATTCGATCAGTTCGTTATCCGAAGCACGAGACAGCCGATCAAAAAAGTTTTCGAAAGCTGGACCGATATCTTCCGGATGGATCAGTTTTTGGAAAAATTCAAAAGGAGTATCTATGTTATCCAGGGAATAGCCCAGGAAAGTGGGTTTATTGGAGTACAGGTTGGAATGATCCAACAGATCAATAATGAATATCTGATCGGGAATGGTGGATGCGATCTTCCGATTCAATAACTGAGCATCCATAACAGAGCTTTGCCAGTCGGATTTCAGGGCCGCATCCACAATATCTTCCGGACTTCCCAAATTAATTATATCTCTGAAGTAATCTCTTTCCCGTCTTAAGCCCTTGATCTTCTCGTAGCGTTTGATCCAGTTGCCCAGCGTCTGACAGTAGGTATTGAGTAATAATTTTTCGAGTGGTTGCATCTCTTCTTCAATGGGCTGCTCCACTTCGAAACACAGTACTCCCGCTAAGTGACCATTGGAAATGGCAGGCATGAGTTGTAGCGTTTGTACACTATGCGTTTCCCAGATCTCCTTTAATCCGGTCAGCTCGTTAATATCAATACCACTAATAGAATTCCCCTCCCGAAGCGTCTCACTCATGGTTTGGGGTAATCTGAGTTCAGTGCTATTTCCCGCCGGATCGATCACTTCCCGCCAGCCGTCTTTATTCCTGTTCATGGCAAACAGGACCTTCATACAGGAAGAGGAATCTTCCTCTTCATCACAGCACAGCAAAAAATAGACCGAATCCACCTCCAGTAGATTGGTAATAATCTGGAGGCTGTTCATTAAATTAGTGAGAAAGTCGCTGGTGGCCAGCAGTGTGGGTATGGCTTCCTGCAGGCCTTTGGCAATGCGGGAAGGACTATGTACTACGGAAGAGTTCATGGCGATGCCAGGGTAATGATTAATGAATGTACTTAAACTTTATGTGACCATGTAAAGGCGAGAGCAATTTTTGAGAAAATCGAAAATACAAAATATCTGTGAAACATTAATCCTTGCTATTGTCTACGAAACTGAACAATATTATGTTCCATCTCCAATGATATATTATGGCCTTTTCCAATGATTATCCAGAAAATGAATAGCCCCGAAAGACGGCATGCGCTTTCGGGGCTATAGCGATCTTCCGGTTTTTCAACCCAGGAAAGATCCGGTCATCTGATTAATACAGATAATCCAAAGCAGTCTGATCATCATTGTTGAACGGACGGTTACCACCATCGGTGCAGGCCAGCATCCAGGACTTAGCTGACAGGGTAGCACCAGTAGGTGTGCCCGGGATGTGGTTGGCTCCCACACCGGCAGTACCCTCATTGGAAGTAGAACCTCCACAGCTAATGCTACGGTCAAACCAGTCGGTATGACGGAAACCGATGCAGTGCCCCATTTCGTGGGCAATAATGGTAGCAATGCCACCAGTGCTGAGGCCGTAAGTAGACTCCAGAATTCCACTCATTTTGATCTGTCCGTAAGGATCTCCGGACGCAGTCGGGAAACCGGCAGATCCCAGTACACCTCTTCTTTCATCGCGTTTACTTAAGCGGGTCATGGAAATGTCGGCACCTCCTGAGCTGGTGACTCTCTGAAAAGAGATCTCCAGGTTTTCCGAATTGTAACGAGCAATAGCCAGATCCAAACCGGCGATCATACCGGCACTGTAGCCGTTTCTACCACCTTCCGGAGCGTACATGGTGATCACCCGGCTGCCATTGGTAGATACCAGGTTGTTAGTACTATACTGTTCCTGATTGGGAACGATGTGTCTGGTTGGATTCTCACTCAGAAATTCTTCCGTAATGATGATGTCTCTCTCGATCCGATATCCTTCCTCAACCCGCTCAATCCCATCAGGATTGAACCCCATACGGGCAATCTGGTCAATGATGTTTTGAGGAACAACTTCAGAAGCGAGATCAACGGAACGATCTTTCTGGCAAGATCCAACAATGAAGGCCAATCCCAGAACCGGGATAATGAGTTTGAAAAGTTTTTGCATACTAGTCAATTATTTTAAGATTGGTAAAATTCGCAGTGCAATTAAGGTATTAATTATGAATTACAAAAATTTTGTAGGTTAAAAAAATGAAATTAGCAAATTTATAGTATTTGTTTAAAAAAATCATAATATGCCCTCCTGTGCCGTATCGACCATTTGATTCGACCGACGATCACTTACATGCTTTCAAACCGACGACATCGTCGACAGAAAGTAAACCAAAAAAAATTTTGCTGTAGACAGGTTAGACCGGGGTAGAATTATAGGCCAAAGCTGCTTGCTTACCGGTTGTTTAGAATAAAACAGTGGGCGAAGACAAAAACGATCTAATTGGGAATAAAAAGCGTAAGGAGAGGAGGTAAATAATTTGATCTGGTGGTTTTTCTCAAACTTTAAAATGAGTCGCATTTTGTGGCTGTTGAATCAACACGATCGAAAGATACAAATTTATTTTAATGAGTAAAATATCTGACAAAATAAAATGGGCGTTTACTTGTTTTCCAAGCTGAATATTGCGATGAAGAGGGGTTCTCCCAAATTTTTGTCGATCCATTGAATGGCTTTGAGCCATCCAATGGATTGTGACGGATTCCGGGCCTACTCACTCCGCAATGCCTCCACCGGATTACCCAGAGCCGCCCGGATACTCTGCCAACTGATAGCCGCAAAAGCTACGGATATAGC
>JAGQXH010000617.1 GCA_020436695.1 Lewinella sp.
ATTCAAAAAACAGATATACTGGCACAATTGAGTGAATTATGCCAGGGTCAACATTCGGGACGGTATTCAGCCAAAAGTATCACCCTATTCAAGTCAGTAGGCTACGCTTTGGAAGACCTGGTAGGAGCGCGTTACTTTTATGATTTGGCAGAACGACAGGGTTTGCTTTAGATCAAAACCTCATCGTTCAAACCTCCCATAATCCAATCCATCCACCAATGAATGTCTACCAGAACATCCGCCACAAGACCACCCTCCCAAATCGGAATGACTATCTCTCTATTCGCACGATTGATCTCCACACCGGAGGCGAGCCCCTGCGCGTCATCGTCGACGGTTTTCCGGAACTAAAAGGAGACTCGGTACTGGCTAGACGTTCTTTCGTGAAAGAGCACTACGATCATCTACGCACGGCCTTGATGTTTGAGCCCCGTGGGCATGCGGATATGTACGGTTGCCTACTTACCCCACCTAATGATACGGATGGAGATTTCGGCGTCATCTTTATGCACAATGAGGGCTACAGCACCATGTGCGGCCACGCCATTATCGCTATTTCAACCCTCGCCGTAGAGATGAACTGGATAGATGCCAAAGAGGGCGACAACCTGCTGAAGATCGATGCTCCCTGCGGACGGATCACCGCTTTTACCCGGGTGGAAAACGGAAAGATAAAAGGCGTGAGATTTCACTGCGTACCTTCCTTTGTGGTGGAACTAGACCGGAGCGTAGAAGTCCCGGGCATTGAGACACTTGTTTATGATCTGGCTTACGGCGGCGCTTTTTATGCATATATAGATCTTGGTAAAAATGACCACCTGAAACTGGATCTGACGCCGTCCTCTTATCGGCAACTTATACAAATCGGAATGGATATCAAACAGGCTGTCAATGTCTCTTCTTCGGATATCCTGCATCCCTTTGAAGATGATCTTAGTTTTCTATATGGGACCATTTTTATCGGAGGCAGCCTGCACCCGGGTATTGATAGCAGAAACGTCTGCATTTTTGCGGAAGGGGAAGTTGATCGTTGTCCTACAGGTTCAGGTGTTTCGGGGAGAATGGCTATTCACCACGCCCGGGAAGAATTAAAGATGGGCGAGTCGATGTATATTGAGAGTATCATTGACAGTGTATTCCGCGGAAGCGTAGTAGAAACTGTCGATTTTGGCCCTTATCAGGCCGTCATCCCCGAAGTGGAAGGTACTGCTCATATTACCGGACAACATACTTTCCTTATTGATCCGGATGACCCATTGCGGGAAGGCTTTATTTTGCGGTAAACGGTCTTACAACCGGCCGAGGGGGCTTAGTTTGAAAAAACTTACTTTAACTTTGTATAGCTCCCGGTTGACAACTATCAGTCTGGAGTTCTCAAAACAAAACGTTAAACCAAGAACAAGCATGAAGTATCTTGCCCTGTCATCCGTTTGTCTGTTCTTAAGCTCCTTCGCCATTTTATTGGCCCAGTCAGCCTATCCCGATTTCAATGTGTCCATTTACACGCGGGCCCGAGAAGTGAACCGTATGGCTGATACCGAATGGCTGGAAAGCACCTGGGAAAAGATCTCCAGCCATTTACACGTCGATAAGATCTACCTGGAAACCCACCGCGACCGGCAAATAATCGAAGAGGATGCACTAAAGAAATTGATCACTTTTTTTAAAAGCAAAGGTCTGGAAGTAGCCGGTGGCATCACACTGACCATCGATGAAAGCAACAATTTCGAGACCTTTTGTTACTCCAATCCGGAACACCGCAGGCAGGTAAAGGAGATCGTAGAACTGACGGCCGCCAACTTCGATGAATTGATTTTGGATGATTTCTTTTTCACCAGTTGCAAATGTGGTTTGTGTATTGATGCCAAAGGTCCGGATCGATCCTGGTCAGACTATCGCCTGGAACTGATGACCGGAGCGGCCAAAGACTTGATCATTGGACCGGCAAAAGCCATCAATCCGGACATCAAAGTGGTGGTGAAATATCCGAACTGGTATGATCACTTCCACGAGCTGGGCTTCAATCTGGAAACCCAGCCCAAACTTTTCGACGGTGTCTATACTGGTACCGAAACCCGCGATGATGTGATGAGTGATCAGCATTTGCAGCCCTATCTCGGCTACCTGGTATGGCGCTACTTCAATAACCTGAAGCCGGGCGGCAACGGAGGCGGTTGGGTAGATACCTATGGCAGCCCGACCTTTGACCGGTACGCCGAGCAGTTATGGCAGACGCTACTGGCCAAAACTCCGGAAATGACCCTGTTTGAATACAGTGCTATGGCCGGCCCCATGCGCGAGACTATGGTGGCCAACTGGAAAGATCAGCAAACCAGCTTTCAATACAACGGTTTTTTGCCGATCAAAGAAGGTGAACCAATGGCCAAAGCGGCTGCTCATGCGCTGGATCAGATCGCACCATTAATCGGGAAGTTGGGAACGCCCTATGGCATCAAAAGTTATAAACCCTATCATTCTACCGGCGAAGATTTTCTGCAGAATTTTTTCGGCATGATCGGCATTCCAATGGATCTGGTCCCGGAATTCCCCATGGAGGAAGAAGGTATGATCATCCTTACGGAGCAGGCTAAAAAAGACCCAGAGATCGTTCAAAAGATCGAGCAACGATTGCGTAGCGGTAAAGATGTGATGATCACCTCGGGTTTGCTCAACGCATTACAGGACCGTGGCTTGCAGAATGTCGTCAATCTGGAATATACTTCCCGTAAAGCTGCTGTAGATGTATTCAAGATCGGCTGGTCAGGCCGGGTAGAAGGGGAGAGGCCGATCCTTATTCCCCAGATCGAATACTTTACCAATGATTCCTGGGAAGTCATTTCCGGACTGGAAGACGGACTGGGCTGGCCCATTGTTCATCGGGGCGCTTACGCCGACGCTAACCTTTACCTCCTGACCATACCGGAAAACTATCATGATCTGTATGCCTTCCCGGATGCTGTGCTGAACCGCATAAGAGAAATCATCTGTGGGTCCATGGATATTCGTTTGACCGGGCCATCCAAAGTATCGTTCTACACCTATGACAACGATACCTTTGTGGTGGAATCTTTCCGGGATGAAGCGGTATCCGTCGAGATCATTTCTCTGGAAAGATCTGGCGGGTTGAAGGATCTGTTAACTGGAGAGGAAATACAAGCTACCGTCATTCCTGCCCGGATGTTTTTCGGAAGGACTATTTCCCCGGAGATGTATAGTTATAAGATTACTCTGCCTCCGCATTCCTTTCGGGGAGGAAGTTTAGAATAAAGAGGGCATTATTAACAATAGGTTTCTCATTAGCTGAGATAAGGTAGTTTGATCAGATTAACTTACTCTTTATTGCATTAAAGACGTATGCTGTATTTTATTTTTGTATCTGCTGAACTCGTATATTATATTTAACCGGGGATTCTGAAAAGGGATCTTCGAAAAATATCCCTATCCAACTACTTCCAGTTTTCGTGAACCCATCTTCCAATTGAATTGTAAAACCAGGTCCTTCTTCCAAGAAGAAATAGGGAGTAAAATTATTGAGACTGATCTTATCTTCACTGATGCTGTAAGAAGATTCTCCATTCCAAGTTTCAATTCTTATACGATGAAAGATCGTCCATTTTAAGAAGCCCAAATCAGACAGATATAGTTTTTTTATCAATATATCCAATAACATCTCTGTAGAAGGATCGAAGCCTTGGGCATTAAGCGTATCTAAGAGCGAAACGGGGAACGCTCCGTGAACAAGCAGGAACTCCAAATCATTTTTTTTCTTGTCATAGTTTATTGTATAGCTACGTAAAGGAATTGTTGGTGGCTTTTCTTCAATAACATACGATACGGATTTGGTATAGGCTCTACTCCATATCCCTTCGCTGTGAGATTTACTATAACAATTCAGGAAGAGCCCATCCCCATCTATAGTAAAACCTGAAAAATTTTGACTCCCAATGTTTACAGGTTGAGGAATAATTATTGTAGTATCAAGATTTCTTTTATGAACTTCAAATGAGTAATTCATCTGATAGGAAGCCAATTCATACTTATAAGGTGCTTTAAGCCAGTTAGCGGTGAAAATGCCAAGATCCCACACACCCGGAATGTTGTTTACTACACTATAGGCTTTGCCTTTGGCGTGCTGAGCTTCAATGCCGATATCAATTCGAAAAACTTCTCTGTCTTCAATTGATATGGGCAATTCCGCAGTTATACTTTTAGTTACTTTTACACCTTCATTAAAGGTCTCCGAACCCGCACGTATTGTCTGTGGATACCAGGAAACTCTAACGTCTCCTATAATAATTGCTTTTCCTTCCTCGTCGGGTGCTTTATAGGTTAGATAGATTCTACCTAAGGCATCCGTTTTTGCTACAATTGGAGAAATCTGGCCCTTTCCTTCAAGAGAGAATTGAACCTCCTCATTTGCCAAAGCATAGCCACCTATGTGTAGCGTAGCTTGAATATTTAATGTGTTTCCAGGTTTTACGGTCGCTTCTTGTGGGTTGAAATCCAGAATCGGTTCACAATTTTGATCAATCTGAACGAATTCACTCTCCTCTGTAGAACTGCCTGGGCAATCAAGAAACTGAATGGCAACCTTACTCGACGCTACCTGACAGGCTCCTGTACCATTAACAAGACTGCTGCTCAGTTCCTGCATCACGGCCCGGATGGTCCCCTCACGACAATTGCTCCTGGCATTATTATCGGAGATTTTTTGAATTTCCAGAGAATAACCGGCTAATTCAGTCAATTCAACAGTCAATGTTCTTTTCTCGGGATTGTAGACGGTAGTGGCATCAATCAATTTACTCAATCTAATCTTGGGGTCGATTTTACGTACATATACAAAATATCCTGAGGGTAGCTGTACATTCTCAAAATGCAATATTATTGGGTCTTTAAGTTTTTCTGGGGAAGGATATAATTCCAGGCCTGCCAATAAACGATCATGTGGAATACCATAAAGATTCAGAATGGGAATAATTGTGTCTCTGTTTAGACTTCGAAAATAATAATCAGATGTTTCTTTTACCAGCCCGACTGGCCATTCAATATAAAGCTTATCATTTACTTGTGTAGTACCGCATGATGGTTGTACCCATAACCTTTGATAACTGTTTAAACTCGTGGTCTGACCGGGAATAATACCCGCAAGATCAGGGAGCTCTATGACCGGTTTTTCTTTTGGTGTGCCACATGTATGAAAAACAACTATGCTTAAGAAGATAATAAAACTCCGTTTTCTCATTTATTGCCTTTTCAAGGTGTATATGACGGTAATAAGCAAGAAGAT